>JAHWJM010000226.1 GCA_019348435.1 Actinomycetota bacterium | reverse complement strand
GTTCCAGCAGGCCATGTTGCTCGTGGGGGAGCATGCCGTGCTCGGCGGACTCCCGGACGAGCATCAGGAGGTCTCCAGGCGCATGTGCACCGGCCAGCTCCGCCTGGGGCTCCACCCCGGCGAGGCGCACGACGGCGTTCGCGAGCAGGTTGAGCAGGTGGATGAACGGGCGGAACGCCAACGTGAACATGCGGAACGGCCTGGCCAGGATGAGCGCGGACCGCTCGGGGTTGGAGATCGCGAGCGACTTCGGCGCCATCTCGCCGACGACCATGTGCAGGAAGACCACGATCGACAGGGCGACGGTGAACGCCACTGCATCAACGATCGTCTCGCGCTGCAGCAGCAGGTACCCGATCACGGCGTTGTAGAGGCAGTACATGGCGAAGCTGAACATCGCCGCCGGCGACACCCCCTCGGCGTCGCGGCCTGACCGTCGGGACCATTGCTCGATGCCGTAGAAGGCGCCGAGACCGAACAAGGCGACCACGTAGACGTGGCGCTCGACGGCGAGCACGGCCGAGGGCAGCGTCTCGTTCAGGTGCTCCTGGAGCTCGGCCAGCTCAGGGAGCAGATGCACCACGACGTACGCCACGGAGATGCCGCCGGCCGCCGACAGCCACCGGCTTCGGGGCACGAGCGTGAGGAACCTCAGCCGCGCGGCGTACAGGTGGACCGTGCCGAGCGCGAGCGCGGCGACCAGCGCGGACAGCTCGTCGGCCATCCGGCGCGCCTACCCCGCCCGCCGCTGCGAAGCACTCGCCGCGCATAGGGCAGCGCGAGGACCGCGCCCCGCCGCTAGCCACCCGCCGGCCGGCGAACCTCGATCGTCGCGCGGATCCGTTCGAGCACGCCGCCGCCTGCGCGCTTGAGCTCCCAGCGCGTCAGCGTGATCAGCCGCATCGGCGAGGTGGCGACGACCGACGCCGTCCGCAGCGTCTTCTCGACGACGCCGATCTCGCCGAAGAAGTCGCCGGGGCCGAGCGTCGCGATCTTCTCCCCACTGCGGATGACGTCCGCCGTCCCCTCCTCGATCGCGATGAACTCGTGCGCGTAGTCGCCCTCGCTGACGATCGCGGTGCCCGCCGCCACCGAGGCCTCGCTCGCGAACACCGCGACGCTGTGCAACGTGGTGCGGTCCAACGACGCGAAGACAGGGATCGCCCGCAGGCGCTCGGGGTCCACGGCCGAAATCTAGCCCAGCGATGGCATTTCCTGCACGAGCGACAGGACGGGCGCGAAGAGGTCGCCCTGCTCTTCGAAGCGCGCAACGACGTCTGCGGCTTCGAAGACGAGCCGCTGCGCGTCGGCGTCGTCGAGGCAACCGCGCACCTCGTCCCATTCCAACGGCGTCGACGCCGTCGGGCGGTCGCGGGCGCGCAGCGAGTACGCGCAGACCGTGGTCTTGTGCTCGTCGTTCTGGCTGTAGTCGATGAAGACCTTGCCCTTGCGCGCGTCCTTGTTCATCCGCGCGATGACGAGGTCGGGCTCGGCGGACTCCAGCAGGTCGGCGACGGCGTGCGCGAAGCCCTTCGTCTGCGCGTACGTGATGCCGGGGGCGTTGAGCGGCACGTAGACCTGCAGCCCCTTGGAGCCGGAGGTCTTGGGAAACGCCTGCAGGCCGAGGTTCTCGAACATCCCCTGCAGCCACAGCGCCACGCGGCAGCACTCGACGATCGTCGCCGGCGGACCCGGATCGAGATCGAAGACCATCGTCGTCGGGGTTTGGAGCGCCTCGGCGCGGTGCATCTGGGTGTGCAGCTCCAGCGCGGCGAGGTTCCCCAGCCAGACGATCGTCGGCAGGTCGTCGCAGACGCAGAACTCCACCGTCTTGTCCGACAGCGGAACGCTCGCCGTCCTGACCCACTGCGGGCGGTGCGACGGGCAGTTCTTCTCGAAGAAGCTCTTGCCCTCCACGCCGTTGGGGAAGCGCACCCGCGTGAGCGGCCGGGCCTCGAGGTGGGCGAGCATCGCGGGCGCGATCGCGACGTAGTACTCGATGACGTCGCGCTTGGTGAAGCCGACCCTCGGATAGAGGACCTTGTCGAGGTTCGTGAGCTTGAGGGTGCGCCCGCCGACCGTGACCTGGACGCCGTCGCGCAGCGGCTTGCCGGCGTCGAGGAAGGCCGAGCGCGGCGCCTCCTCGCGCAGTCCCTTGTAGGACGGGTGGCGCAGCATCCCATCCGACGTCCACTCGGTGAACTCGACCTCCGCGACCCGCGTGGGCTGCACCCAGACGGCACCCCGCGGTGGCTTGGGCGTGCCCTGAAACGGCGAGTCCTCGCGCGGCTCGAGCAGCTTGGACAAGCGGTCGAGCTCGGCCTCCGTGAAGCCGGTGCCGACGCGCCCGGCGTAGCGCAGCCGCCCGTCCTGCGCGATGCCGACGAGCAGCGCGCCGATCCGCTCGCGCCGCTTGCCCTCCCCCGGAATCCAGCCGCCGACCACGACGTCCTCGCGGCAGACGTTCTTGACCTTCAGCCAGCACGGCGAGCGCCGCCCCGGCAGATACGGGCTGTCCAAGCGCTTGGCGACGACGCCCTCGAGTCCGTTCTCGAGGCTCGCCGCGAGCACGGCGGCGCCGTTGCCGACGACGTGCTCGGGCGTCTGCCAGTGCGCTCCCTGCAGTTCGAGCTCCATGAGCCGCGCGCGGCGCTCCTCGTAGGGCAGCTCCATGAGCGAGTGCCCGTCGAGCCAGAGCAGGTCGAACGCGACGTAGTGGACCGGCGTGTCCTTCATCCGCCGCCGCGCCGCGCTCTCCGAGGAGACGTGCATCCGTCCCTGGAGGCGACCGAAGCTCGGGCGCGCGTTCTCGTCGAACGCCACGATCTCGCCGTCGAGGATCGCGCGGTGCGAGCTGAGCGCGCGGTTGAGCGCCTTGAGCTCCGGATACGCCGCGCTGATGTCGTTGCGGTTGCGGCTCTCGAAGCGGATCCGGCCGGGCTCCGAGTAGGCGAGCGCGCGGACGCCGTCCCACTTGATCTCGTAGGCCCAGTGGTCGTCGTCGGGCGGCAGGCCGTGCGGGCTCGGCTTGGCGAGCATCGGCACGAGGCGCTCGGGCATCGGCTCGCGGTCGGGATCCTGCGGCGGATCCATGCGGTGGATCATCCAATCCTTGCCGGGCGCCTCGCCCTTGCGCTTCTTGAGCGCAAAGAGGCCGTAGCGGCCGTTGAGGCGCTCGCCGTGGAAGGTGACCTCGACCTTGGCGTCGTCGAACTTGTGGGTCTCGTACGTGCCGCGGTCCCAGATGCGCATCTTGCCGGCGCCGTACTGACCCTTGGGGATGTCGCCCTCGAACTCGAGGTACTCGAGCGGGTGATCCTCGGTGCGCACCGCGAGGCGGTTCTCGTGCGGGTCCTCTGGGATCCCGTTGGGGATCGCCCACGAGGCGGCGACGCCCTCGTGCTCGAGACGCAGGTCCCAGTGCAACCGGGTGGCGTGGTGCTCTTGGACGACGAAGCGCGCGCTGGCGTCGGCACCGGGCGCGGTCGCGCCGTCGCCGTCGCCGTCGCCGTACGGCTCAGGCGTGCGCTGCGGGTCGCGCTTGCGCTTGTACTCGTCGAGCCGGTTGCGGGCGGGCACAGGTACAGTGTGCCCGCCCGGGCGGTCTACGGCCTGAGGTTGAACTCCAGCGGCCCGCTCAGCCGGACCTGGCAGTAGTTCACGCTCGCGTCGGTGCACGCGCCCTGGCTCTCGCCGTTGGTCAGCGAGGAGGCGGTCGCCACGCCGAGCTCGCCGCCGGCCCATGCGGTCGAGTTGAAGAACGGCGAGCCCTGCGCGTACGTGAGCTTCGACCCGCGCAGCGTGTAGCGGACCAGCCGGTTACCGGTGCCGGAGCCGAGGTTCGTCCGTGCCCACACGAACGCCTGCGGGCGCGGGATGAACGTGGGCCGCGTCACGTCCGCGGCGTTCGCGCCGCCGGACCGCGCCCGGTAGACGAGGCGCTCGGCGCCGGTGCGGATGTTGCGGGTGCGAACCTGGACCTCGCGAAACTCGGCGGGCACGGAGTCGACGTAGGCGACATGGGAGAAGCCGAGCTCGGCGCTGACGAGCGAGCGCTTCTTGACGAGCAGGCGGCTGCCCTGCGAGGCGCGCGTCGTGTTGCCGATGCGCAGCTGGTCAAAGCCGCCGTCCTGGCGGATGAATGCGATGTCGCCGCGCATGATCGTCGGGCTGCGCTCGACCTGCGACGCCGAGCTGAGCCCGTCGAGCTTGGTCTCGCGGCCGGTCGCGACGTTCAGCCGGTAGATGTCGCCGTCCTCGCGGGTGTAGACGGCGTACGTCGCGCCGGAGCGGTTCGTGCCCAGGTCGATGTCGAACGGGGCCGTCGTGCGAGGCGCGACGCCGACGCGAACGGGAGCGCCCCCGTCGACGGACTGCATGAGCGAGTAGGTCTCTGCGGCCGGGTCGAACCGCGACCACATGACGATGCCGTCGTACGCGGCGACGCGCGTCGGCGCTTGCTCGACGGCGAGCGTTGTCGGGGCGCCCTGCGCGGTCGCGGCGGGCGCGAGCACCGCGCCGGCGACGGCTGCGGTGAGGAGAGATGAGCGGATTCGGGGGGACATGAACGGCATGGTGGCGGCGGTGGAGCGTGCTGCGGGGCCACCCAGGTGGCGCGTCTTCACACCCCGCCGCGCCGGGACTACGGCGGCCGGCGCGGTCGCAGCGTGCCGCGGCCGTGTTGCGCGGTCGCAGCGTGCCGCGGCCGTGTTGCGCGATTGCCGCGTGCCGCGCGGCGTCACGCGGACGCGACGTGCCGGGGCCGTGGTTGCGCGGTCGCAGCCTGCCGGGGGCATCTTGCGAAAAGAGCCACACGAGCCGATGTTTCGTGGAGGGGGTCGAGGGTGGCGGGTTTGTGTTCGCTGCCAGCATCAACGCGCCACGCCTCCCCAGCCGACACGCCCGCACGCAGCCACGCGGCGGCGGCCGCGGCCTGGCGTCAGCCGCCGGCGACCGCCGGGAGGATCGTCAGCTCGGCACCGTCGGGGACCTCGGTCTGCAGGCCATCGAGGAAGCGGATGTCCTCCCCGCCG
>JAHWJM010000225.1 GCA_019348435.1 Actinomycetota bacterium | reverse complement strand
CGACACCAACGGCCACCAGATGGGGCTCACCAACGGCCGCAGGTCTGGCCTGGACTTCGTGCTGGACAACACCGATCACGACGCCGAGCCGCGCCCCCGGGGCATGACCGGTTTCATCGCCGAGAAGGAGCCGGGCGTCTCGGAGAACACCGGCGAGTACGCTGGGTTCACCGTCCCGCCGCCGCTGAAGAAGATGGGCTACAAGGGCGTCGAGTCCACCGAGCTCGTCTTCGACGGCTACCGCTGCCCGGCGGAGAACATCCTGGGCGGCGAGGAGGCCGGCCTCAACCGCGGCTTTCAGCAGATGATGGACGCGCTCGAGGTCGGCCGTGCGAATGTGGCCGCCCGCGGCGTCGGCATCGCCCAGCGCGCGCTGGAGCTGGCGCTGCGCTATTCGCAGGAGCGCAAGGCCTTCGGCAAGCCGATCGCCCAGCACCAGGCGATCCAGTTCAAGCTCGCCGACATGGCGACGCAGATCGAGGCCGCGCGTCTGCTGACGCGCAAGGCCGCGCGCCTGAAGGACGCGGGGGAGAGCTCGGAGCTCGAGGCCGGGATGGCCAAGCTCTTCGCCTCGGAGGCCGGTCGCTTCTGCGTCGAGGAGTGTTTTCGCATCCATGGCGGCTACGGCTACTCCAAGGAGTACGAGGTCGAGCGCCTGTACCGCGACGCGCCGCTGCTGCTGATCGGCGAGGGCACCTCCGAGATCCAGAAGATGGTCATCGGCCGAAAGCTGCTGAAGCGACACAAGATCTAGTTCCCTACAGGAGGTTTCACGGATGAAACGCCCACAGACGCTCGCCCTCGTTTTGCTCGGGGCCTTGTCGATCGCCTCCGCAGCCGGCGCCAGCCACATCCCCGGCAAGCCCTGCAACGACTGCACGTCGCACAGGTACTGGCCGACGATCGACGGCAAGTTCCAGAAGGCCGGCAGCGAACGGGTGCGGTACAGGGGCACGAGCCGCTCCGACGAGCTGCTCGGCCACCACGGCTCCGACGACCTCCGCGGCCGCGACGGCTCGGACGTCCTCTGGGGCGACTGGGATCCGAAGGGCCAGCCGACGACGCAGAAGGACGTCATCTACGGCGGCAACGGCACGGACTTCATCTACGGCTCGCACGGCCACAACGAGATCTACGCGGGCAACGGCAACGACGTCATCTCGGTGCACTACGGCCGCGGGCGCGTCGACTGCGGCCCCGGTCGCGACATCTACCACGTCGCCCGGTCGCGCAAGAGCAGGTACAAGTTCCTGCGCTGCGAGAAGGTCGACTACCGGCCTGAGGCGGTGCGCGGCGGCCCGCTGAAGCCGCTCTCCTAGCCGGTCTCGTCACTCCCGAAGCGCGGCAGCGCAAAAAGTCTGATCGCTCTGCCAGTTGTCGATCACTTTTTCTGGTATTAGCTGCACATGCGTCCGCGATCGTGGCTGACTCTGGTCGTGGTCGCCTCGCTCGCGTTCACGCTGCTGGTGAGCGTGACGTCGGTGGTGGAGTTCGCCTACCGCAGCCCGTCGCTGCACGTGGCGGTCGAGACCGCCGCCGCGCTGATCTCGCTGCTGGCCGCGCAGCTGATGTACGGGCGCTTTCGTCGGACCCTGGATCGCCGCGATCTGCTCCTGACGGCCGCGCTGCTGCTGCTCGCCGGCTCGAACCTGCTGTTCTCCGCCCTGCCGGCGGTGTCGAACCTCGACACCGGCTCGTTTACGACATGGGCCCCCGCTGCCGGCGCTGTGCTGGCGTCCGCCATGTTCGCCGCCGCCGCGTTCGCGACCTCGCGGCCGGTCCGGCGGCCCGGTGTCGCCGCCCGCCGCGTCGCCGGCCTCTGCGCGGGGGCGCTCCTGCTGATCGCGATCGCGACGGCGCTGGGCGCCGAAGCGCTCCCGCGCGGGATCGATCCGACGCTGTCTCCCCGGGATCCGTCGCGGCCGCGCGTCGTCGGCGACCCCGGTCTGCTCGGACTGCAGCTCGTCGTGATGGCGCTCTTCACGGCAGCCGCAGCCGGATTCGCCCGCGCCGCCGAGCGGACACACGATCCGCTGACGTTGTGGTTCGCGATCGGCGCCACCCTCGCGGCGTTCGCCCGCCTGAACTACTTCCTCTTCCCGTCGCGCTACTCGGAGTACTTCTACACCGGAGACGTGCTGCGGCTGGCCTTCTTCGTCGCGTTGCTGCTCGGGATCGCGCGGGAGATTCGCGCTGCCCAGCGTCAGCTCGAGCAGTCCGCGGTGCTCGACGAGCGCCGCCGCCTCGCGCGCGAGATCCACGACGGCATGGCGCAGGATCTCGCCTTCATCGTGCAGCAGGCCGGGGCGCTCGCCGGGCGAAACGGCGCTCCCCGGGCAATGGAGGAGATCGCCACGGCGGCTCGCCGCGCCCTCGACGAGTCGCGGGGTGTGATCGCGGCGCTCGTGCGCCCGACGGACGAGCCGCTCGCGCAGGCACTGGAGCGTGTGGCCGACGAGGCGGCCGGCCGCTGGGCCACGACGGTGCAGACTCGTGCCGTCGAGGGCATCGAGCTCCCCGCGGCGACGCGCGAGGCGTTGTTGCGGATCGTGGGCGAGGCGGTGACCAACGCCGCGCGCCATGGCCGGGCCCAGGACATCCGGCTGGAGTTCGCCGAGCAGCCGCAGCTGCATCTGCGCATCGTCGACGACGGCGTCGGGTTCGATCCGGCCACGCTGGAGCAGCTCGCAGGCCGTCACGGGATCGTCGGAATGCGCGAGCGCGCGGAGCAGATCGGAGCGCAGCTGCTCGTCGAGTCGCGACCGGGGGAGGGGACGGACATCGTCGTGCTGCTGCGGTGAGCGCTTCTCTTCGCGTGCTGCTGGCCGAGACGGACGCGCCGACACGCGCCGGGATCGGCTTCGCGCTGGAGGCGGATGGCTTCGTCGTCTGCGGCGAAGCGCTCAGCGCCGGCGCAGCGGTCAAGGACGCCCTGCGCGAGCTGCCGGATCTCTGCCTCGTCGACGAGGCTCTGCCCGGCGGATCGCTGGTCGCGGTCGACGCGATCTACCGGAGGATCCCCGACAGCAAGGTCGTCATGCTCACCGAGTCCGAGGATCCGCCGTCGCTGCTGCCGGCGATCCGCGCGGGAGCGTCGGGCTTCGTGCGCAAGGACCTCGATCCCACCCGCCTGCCGGCGACGCTGCGCGGGGTCGACGCCGGTGAGGCAGCGCTCTCGCGGCGACTGACGTTCCGCCTGCTGGAGACCCTGCGCACCCGCGAGCGCGGACGCTCGGCGCCGACCACGCCGGGCGGGCCGTCGATGACCGATCGCGAGCTCGAGGTGCTCGAGCTGATGGCGGAGGGGCTTCGCACGAGCGAGATCGCCGCCTCGCTGTCGATCGCCGAGGTGACGGTGCGCCGTCACGTGTCGTCGGCGGTGGCCAAGCTCGGCGTCGCCGACCGAGCCGCGGCGATCGCGGTGCTGACCGGTCGTTCACGCGTGTGAACGCTGTGGGGTCACGCGGCCCATTGTGGTCTGGGCCGCGCGGGTGCACCCTTGTCGGATGCGGCCGGACCTCGCCACGATGATCGAACGGGTGACGCTGCTGCGCGAGCGGTGTGCGCGCGGCGCGCGGGACGAAGGGCTGCTCGAGCAGATCGAGGACGTGCTCTCCGAGGGCTATGCGCAGGCGCTGGCCGGCGACGCGTGGTCCAACTCCACAGAGGAGCGCCTGCAGCAGCGCATCAGCGGCGAGGGTGAACCCTTCCGCGCGCGGCGCCTGCGCCTGCGCCTGCTGGCAACCGAGCATGCGCAGTTCCAGCGCGAGCTTGTCGCCTTGCGGCGCGGGCTCGCCGAGCTGCGCCACGACCGCGACCGGCTGTGCGTCGGCTCGGACCGTCGCTCAGCGCGGTAGCGGGTCCTGCTCGTCGACGAGGCCGAGGCGCACGGCCATCACCGCGGCCTGGATGCGGTTGTCGACGCCGAGCTTCTCCAGCGCGCTCGAGACGTGGTGCTTGACGGTGCTCGTGCTGACGTACAGGCGCTTGGCGATGTCACCGTTGTCGCAGCCGGCCACGACGAGGCGCAGGACGTCGAGCTCGCGTGGCGAGAGCTCGGGCGGTGCTCCCGTCGGCGGAGCGTCGGGTGCGCCGTGGCGCCGTAGCCGCGAGAGCAGGTCACCGGCTACGGACGGCGCGATGAGCGACTGGCCGGCCGCGGCGGCACGGATCCCGCGGACGATCTCCGGCAGCGTGGCGTCCTTGAGCAGGTAGCCCGAAGCACCCGCCAGCACCGCGTCGAGCACTGCGTTCTCGTCCGTCGTGACCGTGAGCATGAGGACGGCCGTCGCGGGCGACTTCTGGAGCACGCCGCGCGTGGCCTCGACGCCGGAGATGCCCGGCATGTTGATGTCCATCACGACGACGTCGGGGTGTAGCTCCCCCGCTCGCTGCACCGCCTCGTCGCCACGGCGCGCGTCGGCGACGACCTCGAGCCCGTCCTCCTCCTGCAGCAGGCGGCGGAGGCCCGAGCGGAAGAGGTCGTGGTCGTCGACGACCATGACGCGGAGGGGCGAGACCGCGGGCGTGGCGGGGGCATCGTCGGGCATGGCGGGCATCCAGCAAGCGAATCGTAGGCCGCGACGGGTGGGGCGGCATTCAGGCAGTTGAACGCAGACCACCCGATCGCGCCATTGCCGCATGCTCGGCCGCTGGGAGGCTGCCGACAGCAGAAGCAGCAGGTTCGGTCATAGGGCCGGGCGGAGCGGGCGGCGGAACCGAGGACGACGTGGGCTTCTCGTCAGCCGCCATCTCCCACGGAGGGAGGTCCACCTTGTCGACGCGGTGTGATCGCACGATCATCTTCTCATCCGCGACGGCATCCGGCGCGCGCTGCAAGCTTCCGAGGGAATCGACGTCGTCGCCGCGACGCAGCGGGTGATGAGGTCATCGCGCTCGTGAGGAACAGTGTGGCGACCTCGTGCTGCTCGACCGGTGGAGCGTATGACCTCGCGGCGGTGCGAGCGGTCGCGCGAGCAAGCCGCGCGAGCGACCGGCACGACGTCAAGCCGTCGGGCTGATAGCCCACGCAAGCGAGACCGGCAAGACGTGTAACG
>JAHWJM010000224.1 GCA_019348435.1 Actinomycetota bacterium | reverse complement strand
CAAGGCCGACGCGGCCCTCGACCTCAAGGAGATCGGCCGCTCGGTCGTTTACGTGATCGACAACATCATCAAGGGCGAGGAGCCGACGGACAAGCTCCACGACTACATCATCGTGGACAAGGACTCCGGCTCCGAGCTCGACGAGCTGATCAGCAACTACGGCGGCTAGGAACCCATGGCGACGACTCACCAGCCGTCTGCACCGAAAGCGAGCCGCACCACCGCCAGCCAAACGCGCGTCCGCCGCTCGGTCCCCATGGCCGAGCGGTGGCGGCGGCTGCCCGATCTCTCCGCCCGCGAGGCGTGGGCGATCGTCCCGCTGCTGCTGCTGACGGTGGCGATCGGGGTCGCGCCGCGCTGGCTGCTCGACTCGATCCAGCGGGCGACGGCGGCGATCGGCTCATGAGCGGCGAGATGTCGATGAGCCGCGACCTGGGGCTGCTGCTGCCCGAGATCGTCGTCGTCCTCACCGGCGGCGGTGACGACGACGTTGGCGGCGGAGGCGGCGACGACGGCTCCGATGCGGCACGCGGGTTTGCCGAGGGCGACCGCTCGCGGTTGCCCGGCGCCGACACGCGGCCGCGCAGGGAGGCGCCGCGGGTCCGCACCGGCCTGGTCGACGAGGCCCGTCGTGAGGGCCGCCTCGCCGTCGCGCAGGCGCGGGGGACGATCGTCTCGCCTTCGGCGGTGCGGGTTCGCGTCAGCTCGGCTCCCAAGCAGGTCGTCTGGGTCACCTGGCAGCTGGGCTGCTACAAGGACCGCAAGGCGTACGTCGGTCAAGGGCGCTACGAGGCGCAGACTCCCAACACCCGGCCGATCAAGCTTCCGGTCCAGGGTGCGGAGAGCTGCATCGCGACCGTATCGGCGCAGCTGACGCGGCTGAACACCGAGGGCCGCATCAAGGTCGGGGTGCTCGCCGGCGGCTAGCCGAGCGCCCGTCTCAGCGCCGTGAGCGAGCTCGAGGAGGCCGTCGCGACCGTCATCGAGCGCTGCCTGCGCGTACGGGCGGGGGAGACCGTGCTGGTCGTCGCCGATCCCGGCAGCGCAGCGATCGGCGAGGCGCTGCTGGGGGCGGCGTCGGCCGCCGGCGGCGACGCCGTGCTGACGATCCTGCCGCCGAATCCCGCGCGCGGCACCGAGCCGCCGGCGCCGGTCGCGGCGGCGCTCGGCGCCGCCGACGTGTTCATCGCCCCGTGCCTGCCGTCGCTGTCGCACACGAGCGCGCGCAAGCGCGCCTGTGAGCTCGGCCGTCGCGGCGCGACCGCGGCGCGACGCTGCCCGGCGTCACGGGCCCGGCTCATGAGCACGGACTTCGACGTTCTCACCGCACGCTGTCGCGCCGTCGCGGACCTGCTGAGCGCGTCCGACGAGGCGCGCATGACCTGCCCGCGCGGGACCGACGTGCGGCTCGATCTGAGCGGCCGCGAGGCGATCTCCGACGAGGGCGATCTGGCGGCGCCGGGTGCGTTCGGCAACCTGCCGTGCGGCGAGGGCTTCGTCTCACCGCTCGGCGGTGACGGCACGATCGCGACCTCGTCGCTGGGCCTCGTCGGGTTGACGGCGCAACCGGTCCTGCTCACGGTGCGCGACGGGCGGCTCGTCGATGCCGCGGGCAGTGGCGACGACGCGGCGCGGTACCTCGCGATGCTCGACGCGCACGGCCCGCTGGGGCGCAACCTCGCCGAGCTCGGCGTCGGCACGAACGACCGCGCGACGCTGACGGGCAACATCCTCGAGGACGAGAAGATCCTCGGCACGGCGCACATCGCCTTCGGCGCGAGCGCCGGCATCGGCGGGACGGTGACGGTGCCGGTCCACCTCGACGTCGTCGTCACCGAGCCGACGCTGTGGGTGGGGGAGACGCAGGTGCTCGACGACGGCCGCTGGCTGCTCGGATGAGTGCTGGCGGCACTGCGAGAGCCCCGCCGCGGTTGTGACGCGGTAGGTGCGATATCCGCACCGAGCGCGTCACGACGTCCATCGCGGCCGCGGCGGCGCCAGGCGACCGCGGCGTCACGCCATGTGCCAACGTGATCCGTCGATGCCCGCGCGCGACGAGACCCTCCTGACGGTCCCCAACGTCTCGGAGGGACGCGACGCCGGCGTCATCGCGCAGATCGGCGACGCCTTCGCCTCCACCGGCGCGCGGCTGCTCGACGTGCACTCCGACGCCGACCACCACCGCAGCGTCTACACCCTGGCCGGCAGCACGAACACGCTCGTCGCCGCCCTCGTCGCCGGCGCGTGCGCCTGCACCCGGCTCGTCGACCTGCGCGCCCAGCGCGGCAGCCACCCGCACGTCGGCGCACTCGACGTGGCACCGCTCGTCTACCTCGACGACGCGCGGCGCGGCGCCGCCTGCGCGGCCGCGCTCGTCGCGGGTGAGGAGCTCGGGCGCGCCGGCCTGCCCGTGTTCCTCTACGGCCGGCTGGCGGGCGGGCGCTCGCGCGCGGAGCTGCGCAGAGGGGGGCTGAGGACGCTCGCCGAGCGCATCGCAGAGGGCGAGCTGCAGCCGGACTTCGGCCCGCGGCAGCCCGACCCGCGCACCGGCGTGACGCTCGTCGGCGCACGCCCCCCGCTCGTCGCGTTCAACGTCGAGCTCTCGCCGCCCGCGACGCTGCAGGACGCGCGCGCGATCGCCGCGCGCATTCGGCAGGGCGGCCCGCAGGGCCTGCCGGGCGTGAGGGCGATCGGGATCGAGCTGACGGCCGGCGGCCGGCGCGTCGCGCAGGTCTCGACGAACGTCGAGGACCACCGCCGCATCCCGCTGGCGCGGCTCGTCGCGGCGGTCGCGCAGCACGCCGCCGTCGAGCGCTGCGAGCTCGTCGGCCTCGCTCCGCGGGCGGCGTTCGACGGCTTTCCGCACGACGTGTCGGTGGCCAACCGCCGGACGCTCGAGGACGGTCTAAGCTCGTAGGCAACCATGGCCCAGACGAAGAAGAAGCGCCGCAGCAAGCACCGCGGCAACGCCGCCGGAGTCATCGAGTCGCGCGGCCGCACGGGCCGCCCGCCGAGCGCCGAGGAGCGCAAGCAGACCGAGAAGGAGCTTGCCGCGCAACGTCGCCGCGAGCGCATGATGCGCCCACCGACCTGGAAGGCGGCCTCGACGCGCGCCGCGCTCGCCGCCGTCGTCTTCGGGGTACTGCTCGTCTTCGCCTTCCAGACGCCGATTGCGCAAGCGGTCTCGCTGACGGCGATGGTGTTTCTCTTCTACATCCCGCTGGGCTACTACACCGACCAGTTCATCTACAGGCGCAGGGTCAAGTCCGAGGCGGCGAAGGCCGGAAGCGACAAGCCCAAGCCCAAGGTGAAGTAGTGACGCTGGACGTCGAGATGTTCACCGTCGGCGCGGTGCAGGAGAACTGCTTCCTCGTGCGGCGCAAGGGCGGCGACCACGCGGTGATCGTCGATCCGGGGGAGGAGGCGCCGCGCCTGCTCGAGGCGATCGACGCCGCGGACGTCACGCTCGATGCGATCCTGCTGACGCACACCCACTTCGACCATGTCGGCGCCGTAGCCCCCGTCGCCCGCGCCACCGGCGCGCCGGTCTACTGCCCGCAGCTCGAGGTCCCGGTGCTGCAGGACATCATGGCCTTCGTCCCCTGGCCGGGCTTCGGGCCGTACGAGTCCTGGGATCCCGAGCACACCGTCGCCGGCGGGGAGACGCTCGAACTCGCGGGGCTGGAGTTCGACGTCATCTTCACCCCGGGCCACAGTCCCGGGCACGTCACCTACGCCGTGCGCGGCGAGCCCGTGCTGTTCTCCGGCGACGTGCTCTTCCAGAACTCCGTGGGGCGGACGGACCTGTCCGGCGGCGACGGGCCGACGCTCATGCGCTCGATCGCGGGCCTGCTCGAGCGCTTCGAGGACGAGACGGTCATCTTCCCCGGCCACATGGGCGTCACGACGCTCGGCCGCGAGCGGGCGTCGAACCCCTTCGTCCTGCAGCTCGCCGACCTGCTCAGGTGAGCGAGCGCCTCCAGGTTCCGCGCGGCACGTACGACGTGCTGCCGGACGACGCGGACGCGCGCGCGGGCCTGGAGACGACCGCCCGCCGCATCCTCAGCGGCGCCGGCTTCCGGCGCATCGAGACACCCGCCTTCGAGTACACCGACGTGTTCGCGCGCGGCGTCGGTGCGTCGACGGACATCGTCCAGAAGGAGATGTACACCTTCGACGACGGCGGCGGGCGCTCGGTGACGCTGCGCCCCGAGGGCACCGCGCCGATCTGCCGCGCCTACGCCGAGCACGGCATGCACAAGCTGCCCCAGCCCGTGAAGCTCTGGTACCTGTCGAGCTTCTTTCGCCAGGAGAAGCCGCAGGCCGGGCGCTTTCGCCAGTTCTGGCAGATCGGCGCGGAGGCGATCGGCTCCGATGATCCCGCCGTCGACGCCGAAATCATCGCGCTGCTGGCGACGTTGCTCGCCGAGCTCGACGTGGGGCGGCTGCGCCTGCGGATCGCCAGCCTCGGGACGCTCGAGGCGCGCCACGCCTACCGCGAGCAGCTGCAGGGCCACCTCCGCGCGCATGCCCGGGAGCTGTCGGAGGACGTCCGCAGCCGCATCGACCTGAACCCGCTGCGCGCCTTCGACTCCGACCATCCCGGAACGCAGGCGGTCATGCGCGACGCGCCGCTGCTGCTCGACAACCTCGATGCCGCGGATGCCGAGCACTTCGCCGCCGTGCGCGAGCTGCTGGATCGCGCGGCGATCGCCTACGAGGTCGACCCGACGCTCGTGCGCGGCCTCGACGAGGACCTCGACATCGAGCACGAGCTGTCCCTCGGCGGGGTCGAGCGTGCCGTTGCCGTTGGTGTCCGCCGCCGTCGGGAACGGCAGGTAGGCGCTGCCGTCGAGGGCGGTTGTCGCCGAAACCTCGCCGGGGTCGAGGACGCCGTCGGGGTTGCCGCGGTTGTAGTCGATGACCGACTTCTCCTCGACCGCCACCGCCGACGCGTACGTGAGCGAGGTGCCCCGCTGGTCGTTGCGGTAGAGGTTGTTGAGGAACGTCATCGTGATGTCGCCGTAGTGCACGACCGACGACTCGACGCCGGTGGCGAACTCGAC
>JAHWJM010000223.1 GCA_019348435.1 Actinomycetota bacterium | reverse complement strand
CCGAAGGAGGACGGTCGCACCGCGCACTTCTACACCGTGGTCAGCCGGGACACCCTCGACCAGGAGTACGCCGCGCACCGCCAGCGGTTCCTCGCCGAGCAGGGCTACGCGTACACGATCGTCGACGCCGACGACGTGCTCGCCGGCGGCTGAGCCGTGGAGCAGCGGGTCTCCTGCATCACGCTCGGCGTACGCGACCTCGACCGCTCGGCCGCGTTCTACCGCGCGCTCGGCTGGTCGCCGCGGGAGGACGACCTGGACGACATCTTCTTCTTCGCCGCAGGCGGTCTCGTCGTCGCGCTCTGGGACCGCGGGTCTCTGGCGGAGGACAGCTGCGTGACGGACTCCGCGGGCTGGGGTGGCATCACGCTCGCGCACAACGTGCGCTCACCGCACGAGGTCGACGCGGTGCTCGCGCAAGCGGAGGCGGCCGGCGCGACACTCGGACGATCCGGTGCCCCGACCGAGTGGGGCGGCTACAGCGGGGTGTTCCTCGACCCGGACGGCCACCCGTGGGAGGTCGCGCACAACCCGCACTGGACGCTTCATCACGACGGATCGATCTCGCTCGCGCCGCCGTAGCCGACGCTTGCAGTCGGAGACGAGACTGCACGCGCGTCGCCGCCGCTGCCCGTGGCCGCGAGCGCCGCGAGGATCAGCACGACGGCGAACATCGCGAGCGATTCGCCACACCGATCCGTTGGCGCTCAGCAGCGGCGCGGGCGGCACGGGTCGTGGCGCGGCCGGTGCGATATCCGCACTCGGCGCGTCACGACCGCGAGGGGCGGCCGGTCGTGGCGCGCGAGGTGCGATGTCCGCACTCGGCGCGGCGCGTCATGACGTTGGATCCGCTGCGGGCGCTCTCGGCCAAGCCCGCCGCGTGCCGGCGGGCGGTCCCTCAGCGGCACGCTGAATCGCCACCGTCGGCGGGCCGTCTGGCCGCGCGTCCCGCAGCCGAACGTTCAGCGCGTCGTGGGTGCCGCGCACCTGGCGCCGTGGCGCGTGGCGGTGTGGCGCATGCGCTGCCTCGCATGGTGCGGCTATCCGGCCTGCCGGACTCGTGCTGGCCGTATGGGCACGCCGCGGCAGGTTGAAGACACTGCGTCCGTGTTGCTTTCCCGTATCCGCCGTAGCGCTCCCTGTCGCGACACCTGCAGCGATGACGTTTGGGCCGCCCGCCGGTTCGTTTCGGCCGAGCTGCCGCAAGTGCTCGAGGCGCTCACCGATCCCGAGTTCATCTCGCTGTGGGCGCCCGTCGACTTCGAGGTTGAGGGCCTGGGTGGCAGGCGCCTGCGCGGCGGCAGTCACGCGATCGTCAACGGCTCGCTCGCCGGGGTCGCGGCGCAGTTCGAGATCCACGTGCTGCGCGCCGACCAGGCAGGCTTCGACCTTCAGGCGAGCGGCCCGATCGACTTCGAAGTCGCTTACCGCTTCGTCCCGGAGCGCCAGGGCGTGATCGTCGACGCCGAGATCAAGCTCGGTTCCGAGCGGGGGCTGAATGCCCGTGTGCTGCGCGCTGCGACCGGTGCCTTGCTGAGCGGAGGCGCCCTCGACCGCGCGCTCGGGCGGCTCGCGCACGAGTGCGACGAGATCGCGCTGCTCGCGGCATAAGCAGCGCGCGCCGGGCCGCTGGTGTGGCGCCCGGCCGTTCGGCCGGGGGCACCCCCGTCACCTCGCGTTCCCCATGACCTGCGCGAGCGTTGCGTGGCCACGCTCGGCGCACGTGGGGTGGCTCTCAGCGGTTCGCTGAAGATCGCCGTCGAGCAACGCCAAGCGGGGCGCCGCATTATCCGGCTTCAGACCGGGAGTAGGCCGTCGGTTGCGCGAGCGCTCGTGAACGGGGTGGTCCCGCTGCGGCCGCGTGTCCCGCACCGCTGGCTGCATGTCGTTCATGCGGTGATGCGCGCCGGCGTGCCCGGCCGATCGGTGTCTGCGGCGGGCGTCGGCGTGTGCCGACCCGGCATGTCGAACAGCACCCACAGCCCCGACATGGCGGTGAGGGCGGCCACGATGGCGATCGCGCCGGCGAATCCGAGCGCGTCGGCTACGACACCCGCGATGAGCGCGCCGGCGACGTAGCCCATGTCGCGCCAGAAGCGGTATATGCCGACGATCGATGCGCGGGCGACGGGGGTGACGGCGTCGGAGATCGCCGCGATCAGCGTCGGGTAGACGAGCGCCGTGCCGACCCCGAGTGCGACCGCCGCGGCGGCGGCTGCGGTGATGGCGCCTGCCGACAGCGCGAGCGCGGCAAGTGCTGCGGCCTGCAGCAGCATCCCCCCGACGATCAGTGGCTTGCGGCCGATGCCATCTGACCAGTGCCCGGTCCAGATCTGACCGATGCCCCACACGGCGGGGTACAGGCCGGCGACCAGCCCGATCTGCCCCGGCCCGGCGCCGTGGACGGCGAGAAACAACGGGACGAGGCCCCACGCCAACGCGTCGTTGAGGTTGTTGACCAGCCCGGCCTGCGAGGCCGAGCGCAGCGCCGGCGCGCGCCATGTCGCCTCCGGGAAGGCCTCGCGCATCGGCGGCGCGATCGCCGTGGTTGCGGCGGCGTGCGCGGATTGCTCGAGCGCGACGTGCGCGGCGGTGTCGCGGACGAACACGATGCAGATGACGAGCGCGACGGCGGCGATGATCGCCGCGGCGACGACGAGCACGTCGCGTGCGGCGAACTCGGATGCCAGCCAGCCGCTGGCGGCGGCGGCGAGCGCGACGCCGCCGTAGCCGGCGGCCTCGTTGAGGCCAAGCGCGAAGCCGCGGCGTCGTGGTCCGACGAGGTCGATCTTCATGACGACGGTCATGGACCACGCGAGGCCCTGGTTGATGCCGAGCAGGGCGTTGGCGGCGACGATCCAGCCCCAACTCGGCGCGATCGCGATCATCAGCGGCACCGGCAGCGCCAACGTCCAGCCGGCGATCAGCAGCCGCCGCCGGCCGATCCGCGTGGCGTACGCGCCGGCACCGAGGTTCGTGAAGGCCTTGGCCAGCCCGAAGGCCGCGATGAACGACAGGACCGCGGCCTTGGACGTCAGCCCGAAGTCCTCGCCGCCGATCAGCGGCAGCGTCGAGCGCTCCAGGCCGACCATCGCGCCGACGAACGCGTTGACCGCGACGAGCAGGGTGAACTGCGCGCGGTTCTCACGCAGCCCGAGCGTGATGGGGCGTGCGCTCACCGAACGGCGGCGAGCCGGCGGCCGGTGCGGTTGGCAGCGACGATCGCCGCCTGACCGTCGGGGGCCGGCGGAATGTCGCTCATCAGCGCGGCGACGAACTCGTCCTCGGACGCGAATCCGAGCGCGGTGTTGTTGCGCCGCTCGTAGCCGAGCGTCGACACCGGCGTCGAGGACAGGCCGCGCCCGCACACCGAGCCGGAGTAGTGCGCGGCAAACAGCACCAGGTCGTCCGGCAGCGCGAGCAGCTTCTCGGTGAGCGAGCGATACAGCGTCCGTGCCAGCTGCTCGACGGTGTGCTCGCCGTGGGCGTGCAGGTCCGGCCGCCCGGCGTCGCCGACCAGCAGCGCGTCGCCGGTGAGAACGAGCCACGGCTCGTCGGACCGGGCGCGATCGGTCACGACGTAGGCGTGGTGTGCGAGCGCGTGCCCGGGAGTCGCGATCGCCCGCAGCTCGGTGTTGCCGAGCTTGACGATCTCGCCGTCGGCGAGCGGCTGGTGGTCGAACTCGACGCCGGCGCCGGCCGGCATGTACGCCGTCGCGGCGGTGCGCTCGACGAGCGCAGGCAGACCGGATACGTGGTCGGCCTGCAGGTGTGTCTCCACGACGGCGACGATGCGCGCGCCCTGGCCGGCGGCCAGGGTGATGTAGTGGTCCACGAGGTCGGCGTGCGCGTCGACGACGGCGAACTCGCCGGTCGTCTTGCAGCCCAGCAGGTACGACGCGCAGGCGGTCTCGTCGTTGAGCAGTTGACGAAAGAACATGCGGTCAACGTACGCTTCGGCGCGGCATGCAGCCAGAGCAGATGTGCCATGCGTACTATTCCCGCACGGCATGCGCGGTGACCCGTGCTCCTCGCGCGAAGACGCGCGCGATCTACGCGGCGGCGGAGCTGACGGTGCAACCGGCGACGCTCGTGGCGCAGCACGAGCACAGCGTCTCCACGAACGCCCGCTCCGCCGGGCGCAGCTCGCGCCCGTCGGGGCGAAGCAGGTACACCGCACGACGCATCGACCGCGCGCCCTGCACGAGGAAGCTCTCCAGCTCGCCGCGCGCGAGCTCGTCCTCGACCACGTCGGTCACCATCCCCGCCAGCGGGTCCTGCCCGACGACCCCGACGAGCGTCCCGGCGCCTGGCTCGCCCTGCTCCGCGCCGAGATGGTCCTCCGCTGGGACGCCGACCAGCCCGAGACGGTCGAGCAGTACCGCCGCCGCTATCCCGACCTCGACGCGAACACCCTGGTCGCCCTGCTCTACGAGGAGTTCTGCCTCCGCGAGGAGGCCGGCGCCGCCCCCGACCCGGCCGACTACGAACGCCGGTTCCCCGAGCTGGCGGCGCAGCTCCGCCGCGTCTTCGACATCCACGCCCTCGTCGGCGGCCCGGACGCCCCGACGATGGGCTCGCTCGGCTCGACCCTCTCGACCGCCGGCCAGGCGCGCACGCAGGGCATCGGCCTCTCGGCCGCCGACCGGTCCGAGTTCCCCGAGGCCGGCGAGACGATCGGCGGCTTCCGGCTGGTCGAGGAGCTGGGCCGCGGGTCGTTCGCCCGCGTCTACCTGGCCCACGAGCGGCTGCTGGCCGAGTCGGGCACGCTGGACTTCGGCGACCTCGTCCTGCAGGCGTTCCGGCTGCTGCGCGAGAAGCCGCACGTCCGCGCGCGCCTGTCCGCGCGCTACCGGCACGTGCTCGTCGACGACCTGCAGGACACGAGCTTCGCCCAGGGGCTGCTGCTGCGGCTGCTGGTCGCCGAGCACGGCGACTATCCCAAGTCGCCGACAGGCAACACGCAATACCCCAAGCGCCGGCTGTTCGAGGAGATCGTCAAGGTCTTCGAGAAGACCGGCAAGGTCGTCCCGGTCTTCATCGACAAGCACATCAGCGACAACTGGGACGACATGAAGTGGATCTATGACAAGGCGAAGGAGCTCGACATCCCGATCA
>JAHWJM010000222.1 GCA_019348435.1 Actinomycetota bacterium | reverse complement strand
GCCTGCGGGTGCGGGTTGTCGATGTGGTACAGAAGGCGGCCCGAAGGACCATCGAAGACATAGAGCCTTCCCTGGTCCTTGTTGCCGGCGACGTCGAGGCTCTCGGCGCCCACGGCGAGATCGTCCAACCCGTCTGCGTTGACATCGCCGAGCACCGAGATGTAGAAGCCGAAGTGCGCGCCCTCCTGTTGGTCCGGAGGATTCAGGCGGTAGATGAGCTTGCGCGTCTTGCCGCTGAACAGGTAGACGCCGCCCGTGTCCTCTACGCCGTTGACGTCGAGCAGGTAGCTGCTCGCGAAGATGTCGCTCACGCCGTCGCCGTCGAGATCGCGCGCGTGCGAGAGCCGCTCGGGGACGCGAGACTTCAGCTGCGGGTCGGGAGCGACGGCCGCGGCCGTGTCGTAATTGGTGCTCGGGGTCGCTCCGAACACGCTCGTGGCGCCGAGCGCCAGCGCGGCGCAGGCCGTGCCGGCCCCGAGTAGTCGCAGGGCCAGCCGCCCTCGTCTTGCTCCCGCCAGATCACGCCTCACGCCATACCGCCTCGCCAATCGATGAATGCACAATCGCGCGTCGCACCCGCACGACGCCCCCTGCTGCGACGGCGAACAAGATTGGCGGGCGGGCCGATCCCTGGCAATCCGTACGCGCTACTGATTTTTGCCCGGGAGCAGGTCTTTTCGCTGGCCCTCTGTGATCAGGACACTTACGACGCTGGCCGGGTTCTCCTACCTTTTCCGAAATCGAGCGATCAAGCGGGGCAAAGATCCGGGCGCTGCCTGCGAATTCCACAGGCGAGGACCGGCTTCCGGCCGGCCGGCCCAACCTCTGCGGAGCCGGACCACGACGATCAGGCCCCCGGCGGGGACGGTGCTGATCGGTCGCGAGCGCGAGCTCGGCGAGCTGATCGAGGCCGCGATCGCTCCCCCGTCGCTCACGCTCGTCACAGGGCAGGCAGGTGTCGGCAAGAGCGCGCTCGTCCGCGCGGCGCTGGCCAGTCGCCGGCTTCGCGACCGGTGCACGCTGGTCGGCCACTGTCATCGGATGCGAGAGCCGTTCCCGCTCGGCCCCGTCGTCGAGGCGCTCTGCTCGCTCGGCTCGCGCCCGCCGCGCTCGGCCCTCAGCCCCGTCGTCGGCGCGCTCCAGCCGCTCCTGCCCGAACTCGCCGAAGTCCTGCCCCCGCGGCCCGCGGCGCTCGGCGACGCGCGGGCCGAGCGGCACCGGATCTTCCGGGCGCTGCGCGAGCTGCTCGCCGCCTTCGGGCCGACCGTCTGCGTGCTGGAGGATCTGCACTGGGCCGACGAGAGCACGCTCGAGTTCCTCGAGTTCCTGGCGTGCGATCCGCCGCGTGACGTGGCGCTGATCCTCACGTATCGCAGCGACGAGCTGCCCACCGTCTCGTCGCTGCCGTCGCTGGCGGCAGGGCGTTCGGTCAACGGGCTCCACGCCAGCATCCACGTCGCGCCGTTGTCGGTCGACGAGGTCGGGCGCCTCTCGTGCGCGCTACTCGAGACAACCGGCGTCTCGCGAGAGCTCGCGCAGCACCTGCACGACCAGACGGGCGGGCTCCCGTTCGCGGTCGAGGAGGTCGTTCGCCTGCACCGCGGCCAGCTCGAGCTCGTGGACGGCTGGCGCACCGTCGCGGAGCTCGACCCCCTGGGCGTGCCGCCGGCTGTCCGGCAGTCGCTCCGCGAACGGATGGCGTCGCTGCCGAGCGACGCCTGGCTTGTCACCCGCGCCGCCGCGGTGCTCGGCGCGCCGGCCGGCGAGGAGTTCATCGGCAAGGTCGCCGGCATCTCCACCGCCCGGGCGATCAAGGCGCTCAGCAGAGTGCTGTCGGTCGCCGTGCTGGAGGAGCGGGCTGACGGCCTGTACGGCTTCCTCCACGCGCTCGCGGCCCAGGCCGTCTACGACGAGATCCCGGGGCCGGAGCGGCGCCGGCTGCACCGGCGCGCCGCCGAGGCGCTGCAGTCGGGCGCCGAGCCGTTGCCGCTCGCTCAGCTCGCGCACCACTTCAAGGAGGCCGGCCGCGTCCGCCAGTCGGCGCAGTACGCCGAGCTGGCGGCCGACGCCGCCAGCTCCAGCGGCGACGACCGCGCCGCCGCCCGCCTGCTCGAGCAGGCGCTCTGCGCGACCGGGGTCCCGCGCGAGTCCAAGCTGCGGATCGCGGCCAAGCTCGGCACGGCCGCGGTCTACAGCGCCACGCCCGCACGGGCGCTCGAGCTGCTCGAGCGCGTCCGCGACGAGGAGCCGATGGCCACCGAGGTCAGCGGCGAGCTGGGCTACCGGATCGCCCGCCTGCGCTACCAGACCGGCGACACGGGTCCATGGCGCGACGAGATGGAGCAGGCGATCGGGGAGCTCCAGGAGCGGCCGAGCCTTGCCGCGCAGGCGATGGTCACGCTCGCGTCGCCGGTCGTCGGCCAGGGACCTGTCGAGGACGACCTCGCGTGGCTCGATCGCGCCGTGAAGACGGCTGCCCGCTGCGACGACGAGGCTGTCAGGACGGCCGTCGCTGCGCAGCGCGGCGTGATCCTGTTGTGCGTCGGCGATCCGCAGGCCTGGCGCGCAATAGACGAGATCCCGCGACAGGCGGCGTCGGTCAGCGAGAAGTTCGCGCTGCTGCGCGCCTACCAGAGCTTGGCGGGGACGGCGATCGGGCCCGGCCACTTCGCGCGCGCCGAGAGCTTCCTCGCCGAGGTGGAGCACCTCCTCGGCCAGCTTCCCCACGTCTCCTGGAAGCCCTGGCTGGACAGCGCGCGCGCGACGCTGGACTGGCGCACGGGGCGCTGGCAAGGCCTCGAGTCGCGGCTGCGAGCGCTATCGGAGCGCGGCACGGGCGGACCCGGCCTGGCGACCGGCAACGAGATGATCCTCGCCGCGCTCCTGCTCAGCCACGGCCGGATCCGTGATGCCGAGGCCAGCTTCCGCTCGATCCTCGAGCGGGCGTTCGCGCGCGGCTGGATGGGCTCGCGCATCGCGGCGGCGGCAGGCCTCGCGCGCATCCTCCTCGCGCGCGGCGACGCAGGCGCGGCCGCCGAGGTGGCCGCGAGCGGCGTCGAGGTGCTCGAGCGAAAGCGGATCTGGATCTGGGGACGCGAGCTCGTGCCGGTCGCGGTGCAGGCGCTGTTGGCGCGTGGCGATGTGGACGCGGCGGCGGCGCTCGCAGACCGCTTCTCGGCGGGTGTCGCGGGGCGCGACTCGCCGGCCGCTCAGGCCGCGGTCTGCTTCTGCGAGGGGTTGATCGCGGAGGTCGCGGGGCGGCAGGCGTCCGCGGCGCGGCGGTTCGCCCGCGCGGAGCGCATCTCCAGCGACTTGCCGGCTCCCTACGAGGCGGCCAGGGCCGGTGCCGCGCGTGGCCGCTGCCTCCTGGCCGCCCGTGACAGCGAGGGCGTCGAGGTGCTCGTGAGCGCGCTGAAGGGCCTCGAGGGCCTGGGTGCGACCTGGGACGCCGCGCAGGTGCGGGCGGAGTTCCGCACGCACGATGTCGCGCTGCCGGCCCAGCGGCACGGCGGGCGGCGGCCGTACGGCGACGAGCTGTCCCCGCGCGAGGCGGAGGTCGCGCACCTGGCGGGGCTGGGGCACAAGAACCGCGAGATCGCGGAGACGCTGTTCATCTCGCAGCGGACCGTCGAGACGCATGTCGCCGCTGCGCTGCGCAAGCTGCGAGCGGGATCGCGCGAGGACTTGGCGGACGCGCTCGCGGCGCGTGGCCATCACTCGGTAGCAGAGACGAAAAACCCGTAGGGCCTACCGATTGATGGGGTGACGGCTGGGGGGCAAGCTGCTTGCTCGACGCCGTCGAGCGCGTCTCCGTGACCATCGAACCGAGAGGCAGGGCGCTGTGCACGTGCGGCGCAGCGCGGCGCAATCGCGTGCTCGGAGCGCGTTGATCGCAGGCGGACCGGACAGACCATCTCAGCCACAACGAGAGGAAGCCGTCGACATGCAACCTGTTCGCCTGATGGGCTGGTGCCGGACCTGCGTGACCGGCATGCATCTGCCCGCTTTCGCGGCCGCCGAGGCCGGACTCTTCGCCGAGCAGGGGATCGAGCTGGAGTTCGTCGGCTGCGAGCGAGCCGCCGACTACTCGCTGAGCGGATTCACGACGCGTCCGAAGGCTGTCGCTGCCGGCCGCGCCGACTTCGCGCTCAGCGGTGTCGCCTACCTGCTCGCCGCGCAGACGGAGCTCGGCGGACGGCTGCCCGTCCGCTTCGTCGCGGTCTCGCACCAGCGCAACCCGATCACGGCGATCGTCCGTGCGGACTCTGACCTCGAGAAGCCGGAGGACCTGTCCGGGCGGCGCGCTGCGCGCTGGAGCATCCCCTGGTTCACCGATGAGTACGCCGGTGCGCTCGCGCACTTGGGTCTCGGCAAGCCGCAGATCGTCGATCTGAGCGAGAACATCGACGAGGCGCTTGCCGCCGGAGAGATCGACGTCATGCCGACCTGGATGGAGATGACGCTCCACCACCGCAAGCCCGAGTTCCAGATCCGCACGATCCCGCTCGACGTCGACGTCTACACGACTGGCCTGATCGCCGCCGACCGGGTGCCGCTCGACGTCGTCACCCGGGTCCGAGACGCATTCGTCGCCGGCTACGAGCTGTACCGCGAGCGGCCCGAGCTCGGAATCACCGGTTTCATGCGCCAGTATCCCGACGTCAGCGAGGATCACATCCACCGAAACTGGGCGCTCTTCGAACCCTATGCGTGCGACAGGGTCCCGCCCGGCTCGATGGACGCCGGCCGCTGGCGGACGACGATCGCGTACACGGCCGGAGCGCTGCTGCTGCCACCGCCGGTACGCTCGCCCCGTGACCCTGCTCCTGGTCGGCGCCGCGTTCATGGGGATGGAGGCGTTCGTCTACGTCTCGCACCGCTTCCTGATGCACGGGCCCGGCCTGCCGGTCCACCAGAGCCACCACGAGGAACGCGACGAGCCCGGCCTCGAGCTCAACGACCTCTATCCCCTGTTCGGCTCGGTGCTGGCCATGGCCGCGTTCGGGGTGGGCCTCAACGTCGAGGGGTGGGACTTCCTGGTGCCCATCGGCATCGGCCTCACCCTCTACGGGGCGGCCTACGCCTTCGTGCACGACGTCTACATCCACCGCCGCCTGCCGTGGTTCA
>JAHWJM010000221.1 GCA_019348435.1 Actinomycetota bacterium | reverse complement strand
CCTCGAGGAACCGGCCCCCGGTCGAGAAGTCGTCGGTGCCCCCGAGCGCGGGCCAGCTCGCGCCACCGTCGGTCGAGGCGTAGACGACGAACCAGTCGGCGTAGCTGCCGTTCGTGATGAAGCACTTCGAGCCGTTGAGGACGTACTTGTCGCCCTTGCGCACGGCACGCGTGCGCATGCCCGACACGTCGGAGCCGGCGTCCGGCTCGGTGAGGCAGAAGGAGGCGAGCTTGGGTTCGGCCACGAGCTCCTCGGCGAACTCGCGCTTGACGTCCTCGGAGCCGCCGAGCATGACGGGCGCGGCGGCGAGTCCATTGGCGCCGAGCGACGTCTGCACGCCCGAGCAGCCCCACGACAGCTCCTCCTCGATGACGCAGCCGTCGAGATAGTTCAGCCCCGCTCCCCCGTACTCCTCGGGGAGGTGCGTGTTCATGAGGCCGACCTCGTGCGCCTTGTCGATGATCGCCTGCGGCCACGCGCCGTCGCGATCGAGCTCCCAGGCGACTGGACGGATCTCCTTCGCCGCGAATTCGTGCGCCAGCTCACGCAGGCTCTTCTGTTCGTCGGTCAGGCTGAAATCGACCATGGTGGCTCCTGGCAGAGGGTTCTGAGGTCTTAGATTGACTGGTCAGTCAACAGGTGCCCCCAGCGTAGCGGACGTCACGACCCGACGTCGGGGTTTGTCCGCGCGCCACGCGGAGAACAAGGCGCCGATGGACGCAGCCGCTGAGCTCACCGCCCTCGAAGCCGACGGATGGAAGGCGCTGTCGACGGACGCCACCGCGGCCACCGGCTTCTACGGGCGCGTGCCCGACGACGCGGTCGTGATGCTCCTGCCGGGCGGCATGCGGCTGACCGATCGCGACGCGATCTTGAAGTCGATGGGCGGGGCGCCGTGGACGTCCTTCGCGCTCGAGGATCCACACGTCGTAGGCCTGGGCGCAGACGGCGGCCTCGTCGTCTACGGCGTCGTCGCCGAGCGCGAGGGTGCCACGTACTCCGCGCTCGTCAGCAGCGCCTACGTCCGGCGCGACGGCGCCTGGCGGCTGGTCTTCCACCAGCAGACGCCGCGGTGAGATCATGACGCGATGGAGGACGCCTTCGGCACCATCGTCTGGGTGGTTGCGATCGTCGGTGCGCTGGTCGCGATCTTCACCCTGGTCGGGACGGGGCGCAGCTACCGGCAGATCGGCGGCGGGCTCGTGCGTGACGGCAGCGATCCACGCGACGACTCGGCAGCGGTGCGCGACGAGGAGATCCGCCAGATGCTCGAGGCGCGCAACGCGCGCCGCGAGCGGCGCGGTGAGGCGCCGCTGGACGTGGCAGCCGCGATCGAGGCGCTCGACCGGCCGCCGGGGGCGGTCGACGCCGCGTTACGCGAGGAGATTCGCGAGCACGTGGTTGCCCGCAACGCTCGACGGGTACGCGCCGGCGAGGATCCGCTTGACGTCGACGCGGAGATCGAGCGGCGGATCCGCGACCTGACCTGATAGAGATAGGGCTATGGCCAATCCGCGACAGTTCGATTTCGAAGACATCATCAATCGTCCGGGGACGTACTTCAACCCGCAGACCGAGGTGCTCGTCGTCATCGACGACTCCCCCGACGTCGACACCGAGATCTTCAACATGGAGAACTTCGAGGGCGCGGATTGGGTCCTGATCTCCGACGAGGTCCCGATCGACGGCGATGCCCGCGACGAGCTCATGCAGGCCTTCCAGGTCCGCCACGGCTCCGGCCTCGCCGGCGCGATCCACACCGACGAGGACATCGTCGACGATCACGAAAACGCCGAGCCCGAGGCCGACGAGCTCGAGGACGTGTAGCCAGCGCTCGGAGGCCGGGCCCGGAGCGCCACGCCGGGGCATTCGCACGTCACGCCACGCGTGACATGAGCCGCGCCGGCAGGCCGGCGAACGCGCCGAACCGATCGGCGGCTGCGCGCAGCGCCGCCTCCTGCTGGTCGTCCAGCGCGACGTCGAGGACCGCCTCGATCGTCACCCCGCGGCGCGCGAGACGGCGCGTCCACCCGCCGACGGTGACCCCATCGATGAGGATCGGGCGCGGTAGCAGGTCGTTCGTGGCCGATCCGTCGACGTGCACGTTGCGCAGGTCGCGGTGGGCGACGACCAGCTCGTCGAACGTGCCGAGCAGGAACGCGCCGGATGATGGCGGCGGCGGGTCTTCGGCGCCGCAGCCGGGCGCCGCGATCCAGAACGTGCCGTTCGCATCCTCCTTCGCGCACAGCTTGCTCGCGCACAGCGCGAGCCCAGCCCTACCGTCGGCGATCGTCAGCCCCGACCACCAGGCGAAGTCGCGCAAGGTCGCCGGGCCGTGGCTCGTGAAGTAGCGGCGGACGAGCTCCGCGACGTCCTCCTCGCGTGCACGCTGCGGCGCGGCCGGGACGCGGCCGTCGAGCAGCCGGTAGGTGTGCTGCTTGCCGCGTCGCGGACCGCTGGCGATCACCCCCTCGAGCTCGGCGCTCATCAAGGCGTGCGGGAGGCGCTGCCCGGCGGTCTCGATTCCCGCCGCCTCGAGTAGGACACCGAGCTCGCGGCGCGTGCGCGGCTCGCCGTCGGCGAGGACGTCGGCGAGGACGGCAGCACAGTGGCGCCGCGTGTCGGCGTCGAGGCCGAGGTCGCGGTAGCGCCCGGCGTTCTTGGCCTGCACGCGCGGACCCGTCAGGCGCAGCAGCCAGCGCAGGTCGGCGGCGGCGACGAAGTGCCAGGTGGGCCGCATGACGTGCGTGCGCAGGATCTCGCCGCGGTCGCAGGCGCCCTCGGCGTCAGCCGCCGTGACCTCGCGCACGCGCATCCCGAGCGCCCACAGCGCCTCGGCGTACTCCTGCGCCTGCACCGCGCCGCTCCACGCGACGGCCTCGGCGGGCGTCGCGAACGGGTCGCCCGCCAGCCGCTGGGCGTGCAGGCGGCGCAGGACGATCGTGCGCGCGTCCATGAGCGGCGACGTCGCCTAGAGGCGCTTGCTGGGCTCGCGCGGCTGGTGTGGCTCGGGCGGCTCCCCCGCCTCCAGCGGCGTGGCTTTCTCGGCTCGGCGCGCCGCGGCGCCCTCGGGGTCGCGGCGATCGGCGATCAGCGACGCGGCGATGCCGATCGCGAACGCCACCCCCACGAGGACGAGGTTCGCCACGGGCCCGATGTGCACCCACTCCTCGATGAGCAGCTTCACGCCGATCATCCCCAGGACGACTGCGATCGTCTCGTCGAGGTAGCGGAAGCGCCGGATCAGCCCTTCCACGAGGACGAACAGCGCCCGCAGCCCGAGCAGCGCGAAGACGTTGCCCGCCCAGATGATCAGCGGCTCGCGCGTGATCGCGAACGCCGCGGGGATCGAGTCGACGGCGAAGGCGATGTCGGCGGCGACGATCGCCGCGAGGCAGAGGAAGATCGGCGTGACGTGCCGGCGCCCGTCCTCGCTCACGAACCAGTGGCCGCCGCGGAACCCGTCGGTGACCGGGAAGATCTTGCGCACCCCGCGCACGACGAGGTTGCGGTCGGGGTCGACGTTCTCCCCCACGCCCTTGTAGATCCGGTAGGCGAGCACGAGCAGCAGCACGCCGAGGACGTAGAGCACGAAATGAAACCGCTCGATGAGCGCCGTCCCGCCGAGGATCGCGAACCCGCGCAGCACGAGCGCGGCCATGATCCCCCAGAAGAGCAACCGCGGCCGCGCAGCGTGTGGCACGCTGAAGTACGCGAACAGCAGGATGAAGACGAAGAGGTTGTCGAGCGACAGCGAGCGCTCGATGAGGTACACCGTGACGTAGTTGACGGCATCCTCGCTGCCGTTGAGCGCGAGCACAGCGCCGGTGACCGAGAGCCCGAGCACGAGCCAGCCGATCGACCACACGACGCTCTCGCGGAACGTCGCCTCGCGGCCGCGCGCGAAGAAGCGCAGGTCGAGCGCCAGCAGCACGATGAGGACGACGACGAGCCCGCCGAGTTCGTAGGGCACCATCTACGCGAAGAAGAAGACGACGCCGAGGACGGCGTAGACGGCCAGCAGCTGCAGGCCCTCGTACCACGTCGACTCGCCGTCGTGGGTGACGTGGTTGGCGATCAGGATCGCGAGGAAGACCGCCCCGAGCTCGAAGCCGTTGAAGACGAGCGCCATCGGGTTCGGGCCGATGACGAAGGACAGCAGGACGAGCACCGGCGCGACGAAGAGCGCGATCTGGGCGCTCGAGCCGATCGAGATGTTGACGGCGAGATCCATCTTGTCCTTCGCCGCGAAGTAGATCGCCACCCAGTGCTCGGCGGCGTTGCCGACGATCGCGACGACGATCAGGCCGACGAAGAACTGGCTCAGGCCGATCGTCTCGGAGGCCTCCGAGATCGAGCCGACGAGGATCTCGGACATCACGCCGACCGCGATGCCCGCGCCGGCGAGCGTGAGGACCGCCGTGCGGATCGACCACGGCTCGTCCTCCAGGTGCTCCTCGGACTCCGAAGTCGGGTTGAACAGCGCGCGATGCGAGCTCAGCGAGAACACCAGGCCGGCGCCGTAGGAGCCGAGCAGGATCACCGCGACGATCAGCGACATCGTCTCGAGGTCCGAGCCGAAGTTCACGCGCTCCTCGCCGACCGCCGGCAGCCCGCCGCCGGAGACGAGCTGGAAGACCGTCGGCATGACGAGCGCGACGGCCGCGAGCAGCAGCATCGAGGACTGCACGGCGGCTGCGGTCGGGTTGAACGTCTGCGTCTTGCGCTTGGCGCCGCCGACGAGCATCGCGAGGCCCATCACGAGCAGGATGTTGCCGAGGATCGAGCCGATGATCGACGCCTTGACGACCTCCTGCAGGCCGGCGTTCAGCGCGAAGATCGCGATGATCATCTCCGGCGCGTTGCCGAACGTCACGTTGAGCAGGCCGCCGATGCCGGGCCCGGAGCGGTGCGCGAGCTCCTCGGTGGCACGGCCCATGAGCGCCGCCGTCGGGATCACGCCCGCCGCCGCCGCGCCGAAGATGCAGGGCGCCTCGGCATGGCTGATCTCGAGCAGGATCGCGATCGGGATGAACGGGACGAGCAGGTACGGCCAGCCCGAGCCGGACAGCAGGAACCGGCGGGCTCTACCCACGGGTAGCGCTCAGATGGCGAAGGTCGCGGCCGGGGTCGAT
>JAHWJM010000220.1 GCA_019348435.1 Actinomycetota bacterium | reverse complement strand
ACGAGGAGGCGGTTCCCGATGCGGCCCGGTTGCGGGCGCCCCAGCGCATAACGCGCTACGCCGAAGAGCTCGCATCGACGTTCAGCGCGTTCTACCGAGATTGCAAGGTGATCACCGACGACGCAGACCTGACGAGCGCGCGCCTCGCTCTGTGCGTCGCGACGCGCGCCGTGATCGCCGACGGCCTCGGCCTCTTGGGTGTAACCGCGCCCGAAAGGATGTGACTCGGCTAGGTCCTCCACGAGATCTGCAGGCGAGGATCGGGCAGATAGGCGCAGTAGGCCCCGGTTCGGAGAGTCGTGCGCAGGTGCTCGCCGAGGACCTTGTGGTTGTCGTCGATCCTCTTGAGAGCGTCTTTCACGGATTTCGTGATGTTCACGCGCGCCCTTTCGGCTTGAGAGGCGGCTTTCCTGTCTCGGCCGCCGAGGCCGACACCTGCGGCGAGTTCGGCGACAAGCGCGTCGATCTCGTCCTGGATCCGTGCGGCGCGCTCGGGGTCGTTGAAGGACTCGGCCTCGTCGATCTCCTCCTGCAGCTCGGCGACCCGTGATCGATAGGCCGCCTTGGCCTGGTTGTCGAGCACCGAGCCCGCGTCGCCCTCCCCCCGTGCGCGCACCTCGATGCCCGCGCCGAGCGCAATCGCCGCCGTGGTGTCGCCGCGGGCCGAAGCCGCGCCGCCGACGAGGTCGAGCGCGTGAAACTCGACGTGCGGGGAGTCGAGCAGGCGCGCCACGTGCGCCAGCCCCTTCGCGTCGCGCAGCTGGATCTGGCGCCCGGGCGGGCCGATCGTCCAGACGTCGCCCCGCCGATAGAACGCGACCGGTCCGAGCGCCGCCGTGATGCCGCCGCCGCCCGGGGCGCCCCCACGATCCTCATCGTCGGCGTCCATGCCATCCTCGTCGCCGGCCGCCTCCGCCGCCGAGCCCTCCCCCTCCGCCTCGTATTGCGCGAGCAGGCCGGCGAGCTCCAGGCGCCGCGCGATCGCCAGGCCCTCGGCGCGCAGCTCCCGCGCACGCTGCGCATCAGCCGCGTCCCGCGCCCCGGCCGAGAGCACGTCGGCCAGCTCCAAGCCGATCGCCGCCACCATCGACTCAGCTCCCCAGCGGCGCGCCCGCGCAAGCGCCTGCTCGAGGTATGCGACGCCCTCGGCGCGCCGACCGGCCGCCGCCGCGGCCAGACCCGCGTAGCGCGAGACGGGCCCGAGGAAGATCGCCCCGCGACCCGCGATCGCCGCGCGGTCGGCGTAGGGTTCCAGCACGCCGGCGAGCCGGGCCGTGCGCCGCGGGTCGCGGAGGCGCACCCCGGTGCGCACGAGTATCGCCACCGCTCCCAGCCACTCGCTGTCGCGCGGGATCTCGGCCACGCCGGCGCCGCCAGCGGTCAGCGCGTCGAAAAGCCGCCGCGACTCGTCGGCGCGGCCGAGCACCGCCAGCGCGAACGCCGCCGCCGCACGCCACACCGGCGCGGCGGGATAGCGGCGGCCGAATTGCTCGAGCGAGGCCTCGACCTCGGACAGACGACCCTGCTCGCTGCGCAGCGCGAAGAGCTGCACGGCGTAGAGCTGCGCGGCGTTCTGCGCCTGCGAGCGGCGGCCGATCGCGAATGCCTCGCTCGCGCAGCGCTCGGCGTCGTCGAGCCGGCCCTGCAGCAGCGCCCGGGTGGCGGCGAACAGCGGCACGTACCAGAGGTGCAGCGGGTCGCGCAGCTCGTCGGCGAGCTGCGCGTGCACCGCCAGCTCGATCTCGGCGCCGATCCAGTCGCCGAGCTCCATGAGCGACAGGATGCGCCAGGCGTGTCCGCGGAGCACGAGCTCGCGGTCGCGCACCTCCTCGCCGAGCGCGATGACGTCCGAGGCGATCTGCAGGCGCTCGTCGGAGTCCTCGGGACCCATCAGCGTCAGGAAGCGGGCGCTGAGCGTCGAGGCGAGCGTCGCGCGGTCGCCGATCCGGCGCGCCATCGCGAGCGCCTCGTCGGCGAGCGTGACGCGCTCCTCGAGGCGGTCGGAGAAGTACAGCTCGGTCGCCAGCCGGCCCATCACGCGCGCGGTCAGCGAGCGGTCCTCATCGCCGAGCGCCTCGCGCGCCTCGACGAGCAGTGCCACGAGCTCCTCGTCGACGCGACCGAACTCGAAGCCGCCCATCCCGGCGCCATAGCCGAGCGCGGCGCGCGCGAGGCGCTCGGGCGAGCGAAGCCGGCGGGCGAGGTCGGCCGCGCACAGAAACGATTCGCGCGCGGCGCCCGATTCGCCTGAGCGCGACTGCGCGACGCCCAGCATGAGCAGCAGGTCGCAGCGGCGCGCGACGTCGCCGTGCTCCTGCAGCGCGTAGGCCTGCAGCGCGCGCTCGAGGTGCACCGCGGCCTCCTCGTAGGCGACGAGCCCGAGGGCGCGCTCGCCGGCCCGCACCGAGTAGTCGATCGCCTTCTGGAGCTCGCCCGTCGTGGCGGCGACGAAGAAGTGGTGCGCGAGCTCTGCGACGTGCGGCTCGGGGTCGGCCGCGTACAGGTCCTCGAGCGCGAGCCCGACCTCGCGGTGCAGCATTCCGCGGCGCTGCGGCCCGATGTCGTCGTAGAGCGTCTCGCGGATGAGCCCGTGCGAGAAGCTGTAGGCGCCGATCGACGAGGTGTGCTCGACGAGCACACCGCTGCTGACGGCGGCGGTCAGCGCCGCGTCCAACGTCGCCGGGTCGCAGCCGCTGACGCGCTGCAGCGTGTCGAGGCGAAAGTCGCGCCCGATGACGGCGGCGGTGCGCAGCAGCTCCCGCGTCGCGTCCGGCAGCGGCTCGAGGCGGTGGCGGATCGTCTCGCGCACGCCGTCGGGGATGCGCACGGCGCTGACGTGGGCGGCGTCGTCGAGGCGGCCCTCGGCGCTGAGCAGGCGCACGACCTCGTCGACGAAGAACGGGTTTCCCTCCGTCGCGTGGTGGATCGCGCGCACGACCCGGTCGGGCGGCCGACGGCCGGCGACGTGCTCGACGACCACCGCGACATCGGCCTCACGCAGCCCGCGCAGCGGCAGCCGCTGGCCGTGGCGGATGATCTCGCCGAGGGTCGCGGCAAGCTGCGCGTCCAGCCGCGCCTCGGCCTCGCGGTAGGTGCCGATGATGAGGATCGGCGAGTCGCGCACGTGAACGGCGAGGAAGCCGAGCAGTAGCAGCGACGGGTGGTCGGCGCCGTGCAGGTCGTCGAGGACGAGGACGAGCGGCGCCTGTCCCGCGGCGGCGCGCAGCAGCGACGTGATCGCGTCGAAGAGCTGAAATCGCGCCGCGTCGGACTCGCCGCGCTCCACCACGTCCCCCGCGTCGCCCAGATGCTCCGGCGCGCGCGCCAGGCTGGGGATCAGCCGCGTGAGCCGCGTCGTCGCCTCGGGCCCGAGCGCCGCGAGCGCCTCGCCGACGTCGCGCTCGGAGGCCAGCCGGCGCAGGATCCGCAGCCAGGGCCAGTACGACGGCGCGCCGCCCCCGCCCCAGGCACGGCCCCACAGCACCGTCGCGCCGGCCGCCAGCGCCTCAGCGCCGATCGCGTCGGCGAGGGCCGTCTTGCCCACGCCCGGATCGCCGGCGACCATGAACAGGCGGCCGCGGCCGCGCAGCGCCCCCTCCAGACCCTGGCGCAGCTCCGAGAGCTCACGATCGCGCCCTACCAGAGTCCCCGTGCCGTGCGCCACGGGCGGAGTCTATGCCTGCTCAGCCTCCGCGCTCAGCGGCTGCGCGAGAAGATCTGCACCGGTTTTCTGACCCACGGCGTGCGGCGTTTGGACGTCGCGCGCTCGTACCTGCGGCGGGTGTCGAACTGCAGGATCCAGGTCCCTTTCGACGGCTCGAAGGCGAACAGCCGCCGCTCCCTGGTGCGGGCGATCACGCCGCAGACGCCGGTCGCGGTGCCGAGGCGGATCGTGCGCGCCGGCTTGCCGCTGGGACGCACGTAGTGCAGGTAGACCGGCGCCCGCCGCTGGACGAGGCCGAAGCCGTGGATCGAGAAGCGCACCTTCAGCGTCGACGGGTTGCCGCTGCGCGGCCGGAAGCTCGCGAAGATCCGCGTCGCGCGGTAGCTCGTCTGGGCGGTGGTGTTCGCCGCGTCGGTCGCGCTGATCGCATACAGGCGCTCGCGCACGTCGCGCGGCAGCTCCGGCGTGTCGAACTTGTTGCGAAAGGCGCCGCCGGCGTCGGTCGAGGTGCTGCCGAGCACGGTGCCGTCGCGCGAGATCGTGACGACGCTCGACGGCGCGAAGCCGCTGCCGCTGACGACGACCTCCTGCGTCTCCTGATAGCAGCGCGTGTCGGTCTTCAGCGTGGCTGCGGCATGTGCACCGGCCGCGCCTGCGCCACTCGCCACGAGCGCGGCGAGGAGCGCCAGGAGGGTGGTCGCAGTGCGTGCCATCACGCTCGCGACGCTACCGGATCAGGCGCAGCGCTCGCGCGGGAGGGGGCGATCTGGGATACAACGGGGACACAAGCCCACGCTCGCATTGGATGGAGGCGCCATGCCGACGTACCTCATGCTCTCGACCCTCACCCCCGACGGCGTGCAGACCGTCAAGAACAACCCGCACCGCATCAAGGAGGTCAACCGCGAGGTCGAGCAGCTGGGCGCCGAGGTCGTCGACGCCGAGGCCGTTGTCGGCACGTCCTGCGACGTCTTCGCCCCGTGCGCCGTCGGGGGCGTCATCAACGACGAGACGCTGCCGCAGCTGCGCTGCCGGATCGTGGCCGGCGGTGCGAACAACGTGCTGGCGCGACCTGAGCTCGCGGATGCGCTGCACGACGCCGGGATCCTGTACGCCCCGGACTACGTGGCGAACGCCGGCGGCGTCATACTGCTCGATGTCGAGCGCGCCGGGGACCCCGTGGAGCGGGCTCGCGAGCGATGTCTCGAGCTCGGCGAGCGCATGACGGAGATCCTCGATCGCGCCGACGCCGACGGAGTCGCGCCGCTGTCTGCCGCTGATCGGTTGGCCGAGGCGCGGCTGGAGCAGGCGCGCGCGCGTCGCGACGAAGCGCGCGTCGCCGGCGGTGCCTCCGGACCCGCACCGGCCCGAGCCGACCTCGTGCGGCGGTACTACCAGCTCGTCGACGCGCAGGAGCTGGAGCAGATGTTCGCTCTGTTCGACGACGACATCGTCTACCGCCGCCCGGGCTACGAGCCACTACAGGGCA
>JAHWJM010000021.1 GCA_019348435.1 Actinomycetota bacterium | reverse complement strand
GCGGCGTGAAGGGGCAGAAGGCGCGCACGGGCGTGGCGCTGGCGGGCTTCGAAGGCGGCCAGATGCCGCTCTACATGCGGTTCCCCAAGCGGGGCTTCAACAATCCCTTCGCGCCCAAGCTGGCCGAGGTGAACCTGTGGCGGATCGCCAAGGCCATCGAGGACGGCAAGCTGGATGCGGGGCAGCCGATCGACGCGGCCGCGCTCAAGGCCGCGGGCGTGATCCGGCGCGAGCTGGACGGGGTGCGCCTGCTGGGCGAAGGCGCCGTGTCAGGCGCGCTCAACATCACCGTTCATTCGGCCACCGCTTCGGCGATGAAGGCCATCCAGGACGCCGGCGGCTCGGTGACCAGTCCGGCGTACGTGGTGCTGACGATCTCGACCACGTTCCCCCATGGGTCTTCGCAGTAGCAGACGCGCGCTCCCGAGTGGACGTCGTGCACGTCGCTCCGCTGCTTCCCGCCGGTCGCGAGGATCCGCTCGAGCGTCGCGTCGAAGTCGGTCTGTGGCACGCCGCCGATGCAGGGCGAGGTCGCGCCCGCGTCGAGGTAGCGCCGCACGGACGCGGTCGCCGCCTGCGGGTCGCCGATCGCCGTGAGCGTCTCGAGGAACCGGTCCGAGATCGCGGCGGTGGCCGCTTCGGGATCGCCCTTCTCCATGCCGGCGTCGAACCCCGCCACGTCGGCCTCGAAGCCCGACCGCTCGATCAGCCACGCGGCCGAGACCTTGACCGTCCCGTCGGGGCCCGGCCACTCCGGGACGCGGACGTCGGGGCCGAGCCGTTCGGCGACCCGTGTGCGGAAGGCCTGCGCGGCCTCGGCGTCGACGCGCAGCCGGCCGTATGGAGCGACGCGCCGCCGGGCGGCTGGGAGCGCTTCGACCTCGTCGTCCTGCGCTCCACGTGGGACTACACGTTCGCGCTGCCGCGCTTCCTGGCGTGGAGCCGCGCGGTGGGCGCGGGGCGGCTGCTCAACCCGCCCGACGTCGTTGCCTGGAACGCCGACAAGCGCTACCTCGCCGATCTTGCTGGCGCCGGCGTCGCGACGATCGCCACCGAGCACCTCCCGCGGGGCGCGCCGTTCACGCCGCCGCCCGGCCGCTTCGTCGTCAAGCCGACGGTGGCCGGCGGTGCTCGCGGGGCGCAGGTCTTCGACGAGGAGCGCCACGCGCAGGCGCGCGAGCACGTCGCGCGGCTGCACGCCGCCGGCGCCGACCTGCTGGTGCAGCCCTACCTCGACGCCGTCGACGGCGGCGAGGGCGAGACCGCGCTCGTGTTCATCGACGGCAAGCTGTCGCACGCCATGCGCAAGGGTCCGCTGCTCGCGCTCGACCTCCCGGCGGTGGAGGTCGGGTACCGCCCTGAGCAGATGAGCGTCCTCGCCGAGCCCGCGCCGGACGTCGTCGCTCTCGGCCACCGCGCGCTCGGCGCGGTATACGAGCGCTTCGGCGGGCCGCTGCTCTACGCCCGTGTCGACGTCCTGCGCGACGACTGCGGCGAGCCCGCCGTGCTCGAGCTCGAGCTCCTCGAGCCGTCGCTGTTTCTCGACTACGCGCCCGGATCCGCGGAGGTGCTGGCGCGCGCCATCCTCGCGCGGCTGCCGGCGTAGGGCCGGTACGGTGCGCGACGTGGCGCGCGTGCTCATCCGTGGCTCCGGCGACGTCGGCTCGGCCGTGGCGCACCGCCTGCTGCGCAGCGGCCACGAGGTCGTCATCCACGACGTGGCGCTGCCGGCGGCGCCCCGGCGCGGCATGGCATTCGCCGACGCGATCTTCGACGGGACGTGTGCACTCGACGGCGTCCGCGCGCGGCGCGTGGAGCTCGAGGAGCTGCGCGCTGCGCCGGCCGGCGACGAGGTGCTCGTCAACACCGCGCCCCAGCTCGGCGAGGTGCTCGCCGCGGTGCGGCCCGACGTCCTCGTCGACGCGCGCATGCGAAAGCGCGCGCAGCCCGAGACGCAGCGCGGCCTCGCCCGCCTGACCATCGGCCTCGGCCCGAACTTCGTCGCGGGCGAGACGACCGACGTGGCCGTCGAGACGCAGTGGGGCGACGGGCTGGGTGTGGTGCTGAGGCGCGGGCCGACGAAGCCGCTCGGCGGCGAGCCCCGCGCCTTCGAGGGTCACGCGCGCGACCGGTTCGTCTACGCGCCGGTGGGCGGCGTCATGCGCACCCGCGCCGAGATCGCGCAGCGCGTCGCCGCGGGGGAGACGGTGGCGACGATCGGCGACGAGCCGCTGCGCGCGCCGCTGGACGGGATCCTGCGCGGCCTCGTCCACGACGGGGTGCCGGTCTCCGCGGGAGCCAAGGTGCTCGAGGTCGACCCGCGGGCAGACCTGTCGAAGGTGTACGGCATCGGGCCCCGGCCGCGGCGGATCGCAGAGGGCGTCCTCCAGGCGATGGCGCTGGGCGGCCGTTGACGCGCGCCGGCGCCGGCGAGCCGGCGGCCGTCTTCGCCGGGGGCTTCGCCGGCGCGATCGTGCGCGCGCAACTGGCTGAGTCGCTCGCGCACGAGCCGGCGACGTGGCCGTGGGCGACGTTGCTGGCGAACCTCGCGGGCGCATTCCTGCTCGGCTACGTCGCCACGCTGCTGCGCGACCGCCAAGCGGCCGGCGACCTGCGCCTGCGCCTGGTCGGCACCGGCTTCTGTGGCGCCCTGACGACGTTCTCGGCGCTGCAGTTCGAGCTGCTGGTCATGCTCGAGGGCGGCGAATCTGCGCTCGCCGCCGCATACGTGCTCGTCAGCGTGACCGCGGGGCTGGCGGCCGCCGTCACCGGCAGCGTCCTCGCGCGCCGCCACCGGCAGACGCCGGCATGAGTGCGGCGATGCTGCTCGCGGTCGGGCTTCTCGGCGGCGCCGGCTCGGTCGCACGCTGGCTGCTCGACCGCGCGGTCACGCACCGCGCGGCGCACCACACGTGCCCCGGGCGGCGGCGGCCCGTCTTCCCGGCCGGCACGCTCGCGGTCAACCTCAGCGGCACGCTGCTGCTCGGTCTGCTCGTCGGCGTCGCGCCCGGTGGCGACGCGTTACGCCTGCTCGGTGTCGGTCTGCTGGGCTCGTACACGACGTTCAGCACGTGGATGCTCGAGACCGAGCGGCTCGCTGCCGGCGGCCGCCGGCTTGCCGCGGCGGCGAACATCGCGATCAGCCTCGTCCTCGGCCTGCTCGCCGTGTGGGTCGGCCGAGAGCTCGGGCGCGTGCTGTAGCCCCCTACGGAGTGCCTCCCGACGTTCTGGCCGAGCCGGTCAGCGATACAGGAAGGCGACGAGCGTCCGGCGCGCGCCGGTGCCACGGCGCAGCAGGACGCGGCGCACGCCGCCGAAGTCCTTCGAGGCCGCCACGTAGCCGCGCGCGCGGCGCGGCATCCGGGCTTGGACCCAGCGCCGCGCGAGGCCGCGCGCCTGCGCACACGAGAGGCCGCGGCCGGTACGCCGCACGTCGCGCGCACCGCGGCCGCGCTTGACGGCGTCGCCGCAGCGGGCATCCATGCGCGGCGCCGGGATCGCCTGCCAGTCGGGCGACTCGTCGGCAGCGGGGTGCGCCGTCAGCCGGCGCAGCATCCGGCCGGCGCTCGTCATGACGTGGATGTCGCCGTGATCGTCGTCGGGGCCGCTCGTGTACGCCAGCAGGCGCCCGTCGGGAGACCACACGGGCCCTTCGTCGTGGGCGGCGTTGCGCGTGAGCTGCGTCGCCTCGCTGCCGTCGGCGCCGATGACCCACACCTCCATGTCGCGCTCGGGGTTGGCGCCGCCCACGTCGGCGTTGCTCTCGAACGCGATCCGCGTGCCGTCGGGCGACCAGGCCGGCGCCGAGTCGTAGGCGCCGGGCACGTCGAACAGCGTGGTGAGGCCGGCGCCGTTGACGTCGAGCGTGAAGATCCCGCGCTCGGTGTCGCCTGCCGGCGAGAGGATCGCGGCATAGGCGATGCGGCGCTGGTCGGGGGCGAAGCTCGGGTAGAGCGGCGGATGCGGCGGCGCGAAGCGCAGCGCCGGGTTCTGGCCGAGCGTGCCCATCTGCCAGATCGTCGACGCGCGACCGCGGGCGCTGCGGCGAAAGAGGATCCCGCTTCCGTCCGGCAGCCACGACGGCTGACTGGAGGCCTCGCCGTCCGGCGTCTGGGTCAGCCGCAGATGGCGCGCGCCCGCCGCCGCCATGCGCGCCACCTCGAAGTTCACCGGCGAATCCGGCTTGTCGATCGAATAGGCGATCGCGGTGCCGCCCGGCGACCAGTCGGGCTGCCGGTCGGTCTCCGGGTTGGTCGTCAGCCTGCGCATGCCGCTGCCATCGGCGTTGATGCTGAAGAGGTCGAACGCACGTCCCTGCGGATCGGTTCGCACGCTCGAGAACGCGATCCGGCCGTTGAACGTGTCGGCGGCGGCGGGGGCGGTGAACGCCAGCCACAGCGCCACGCAGCAGAGCAGCGCTCTCATCGGCCAGGACCGGTCACGGGGTGCGCACTTGAGTCATGATGCGCAGCCGATGGCTGCGAGACCCGAGGAGCTGACCGAGGAAGACCGACGACAGCTGCGACGCGCGGGCGAGCGCTTGCGCACCGCCTCGAAGGAGCTCGAGTCGCTCGTCGCGACCGAGCCGATAAAGAACCGCTGGGCGCCCGAGCCGGCGCCGCCCGAGATCCTCGAGGCAGCGCGCGACGAACTCGCGACGGCATGGCGCGAGCTCGTGCGTGGCTACCGCGAGCTGCTGGGCTGGGAACCGCCGCCGCCCTGACGTCCCGGCTTGCGGCGCAGGCGATAGCCGAGAAAGCGACGGCGCCCGTCGTAGGCGTCGGTGTACGCGCGCTCGATGCGATGGCCGGCCTGCTCGAGCTCGAAGATCGTGCCGGCGGGATCGTCGATGCCCGCGGCCGAGAGCGCCTGCTTGGCGACGGGCCGGCCCTCCGCGTCGTGCAGTACGCCGAGCAGCCTGCGCTCCGCCGACGGCCCGGGCGGCGGCGCGCCGTCAGGCTCGCCGCCGAATCGTAGATCGGCCGGCCGGCGGCGGTTGCCGCACAGCGCCAGGGTCCCGCCGCAGACGCCGCAGGGGACACCGTGGCGGATGATGCTCTTCGCCTCCGCGCTGCTGATGACCGCGCGGCAGCGTTCGCAACGCACCAATACCGGCGACTCCCCCGTCATCTGATCCCCCTTGTTCGCGATGGGTCCGTGCACCTCAGGCCGTGCCTGGCCGCGTCCCCCGTCACCATCCCGAGCGACGCCGCCCCCAGCGCGCCCGGCCCTCGCGCAAGTATGCACCCGCCTCAGGACATTGCAACCCCGGCGCCAGAGAACGCGGCTGTTCAACTGTCCGCCCCGCTACGCGTGCGTCAGCTCGCGCTCGGCGGCGCGGAGCACGGTCGCGCGCCCCTTGTGCGCGCGCTCGTGGTCGCGCGCCTTCGTCGCGAGCGCCTCGTCGCCGTCGCGCAGGCGCTCGACGATCTCGGCGGCGTTCATCTCGTCATAGCCCGGCCACGGCTCGTCGCCGCGCAGCGCCTCGATCCGCTCGAGCACCGTGCTGCGGTCCTGCGTCTTGCGCTCGTAGACCTCGACCTTCGTCAGATCGACCTGGGACAGCGCCGGCAGCTGCTTGACGATCTGCTCGGCGGTGAGCGAGTCATAGCCGCTGATGGGCAGATCCTCCTCGGAGGCGACGGCGCCCTTGGCGGCGCCTTCGGCCGCGGCCGCGCCCGGCACGCGGCGCGCCTGGCGCGCCGTCGTGCGCTTGGCCTTCTGCGCCGTGCTGCGCGCGGTGCGCTCGGTCTCATCGGCGGCGTCGCGGACGGTGCGCTCGGTCTCATCGGCGGCGTCGCGGACGGTGCGCTCGGTCTCCTCGGCGACGTCGCGCAGGGCGTCGGCCGCACCGGATTCGCTGATGTCGTATGAGCCGTCGCCACCGATCTCGGCGCGTGCGACGGCCCTCGCGAGCGCCGGGAGCTCCTGCCGGACCGCCTCGAGCATCGCCTCCTCGTCACGGCGGATGGAGAGCGCCAGCTCGGCCGTCTGCGTGTCGGCCACCGAGCGCGCGAGGTGCTCGAGCGCGATGTACGTCGCGATCTCCAGCGCCTCGGTGGCGCAGGCGTCCTTGGCGTTCTTGAGCACCTTCTCCTCGCCGCCGGTTCCGCGCACGATGTCGAGCGGCGCCTTGGCGAGCGCGAGCATCTGGCCGACTGCGTCCTGCGCCGTGCCGACGATCGCCCCGATCGCGTCGCCACCGCTCTGCAGCTCGCGGCGGCGCGCCGCGACGCGAGTGGCATGATCGCGCGTCTCGCGCAGGTGGCGCTCGAGCGCGCTGCGGTAGCGGCCGCGCGGCGCGATCGCGATCTGCTCCTGCAGGACGCGGGTGAGGCCCATCTCTGTGGCGTGGGCTTCGTTGAGGTACTGGACGATCTTCTTCTCGGACTTCGTCATGGGCAGCTCCCGGGCTCGCAGCTTGCGTGCTGCTCTCGGCCTACCCGTTCGTTCGGCGACGACGCCCCTTCTGACGTCGCTGATGTGCGCGGTACGTCCAGGAGGTCGCCCTCGCCGCGCCGGGACGGGTGCGCACGCTGATCCTCGGCGCCACGTCGTGTGGCGGCACGTAATCGCGGACGACGGCGCCCGAGGTGGTCCAGCGCCTGACAGCCGGCTTCCGCGGGGGACGCCCGGGTACTGTCCAGCCCATGACGCACATCGAGGTAGGCGAGCGGGGGCAGACGATCGCCTTCTCGTTCGCGGACATGATGAAGTACCACGGTCCCGGCTCGCCGGGTGGCGTCGCGATGGCCTTCAAGGTGATGGAGCGCGCGTTTGCGGTGCTGTCGCCCGAGGGTCCGCCGCAGCGCCGGGAGATCTCGGTCCGCACGTCGTTCGGCGGTCCCGGGGCGCGCGACGGCTTCGAGGCCGTCACCCGCGCGGTCACCGGCGAGCGCTACACGGTCGATGCCGCACTCGCACGACCCGAGCTCGGCCGCGAGCGCGAGCGCTTCGTCTTCGTCCTCTCCTACGCGCAGCGCTCTGTCACGTTGCTGCTGCGCGACGGCTTCGTGGTGCCGGAGTTCATCGACCTCGTGCGCACGGACGATCGCACGGACGAGCAGAAGGAGCGCCTCGAGGTGCTGAAGGGCGAGCTGGCGGAGCGCGTCATGGGCGCCGCGGCAGCCGACGTCTACGACGTCGACGGCGGCTAGGCTGCCTGGGATGCAGGCGCTGGCGGCTCTTGGTGACGCGCCGATCGCGGCGATTGCGGTGGTGGCGATCCTGCTCGGCGTGCTGCTCCTCGCCCGTGGCCCGCGCGAGAAGCGCGCGGCACGCGGGGCGAGCGGTGCAGACGAGCCCGGGCCGGCGCCCCAGCCGGGACCGGCACCGGAGCCGGAACCGGCGTCACGACCCCAGCCCCAGCCGCAGCCCGAGCTCGAGGTGCCGCAAGACGCGACGGAACCCGCGCCGCCGCCGGCGTCGGACGCGCCGCTCTCGGAGGCACCGCCGACGACGGCCGACCCCGAACCGCCCGCCGAGCAGGCTCCGCCGCAGTCGGCGGAACCTGCCACGGCGACGGAGCCGGCGTGGCGCTTGGCCGCGCGCGCGGCGAACTCGGCCGTGCGCTTCCGTCACGGCACGATCAAGATCGGCGGCAAGCCGACCGGCAAGCGCAAGGGCGACTGACGCAGAAGAGCCCACCGGCGCGAACGCCGATGCGCTCAGGTTGCTGCGTCATGCGCCGGGCGCGCCGGCGGCGATCGGGTGGCCTACGCCGCTTCGCGCAGGCCGGCCAGCGCTGCTTCGCCCTCGAGGCTGCGCATGGCGGCCTCTTCGAGCTGGCGGGCGCGGTCGCGGGTGATGCTGAGCTCGCGGCTCGTGGCCTCGATCGAGCGCTCGCGACCGTCGCGCAGGCCGTAGCGCAGCTCGACCACACGGCGCTCCTCGCCGGTCAGGCGCCCGAGGGCGTCGGCGACGGTGCGCTCGAGCTCGCTGGACTGAGCTTCTTGGCTCGGGTCCGGGCGATCGCTCGCGATGAAGTCACCGAGGTTCGAGTCGCCGTCGTCGCCGATCGGCACGTCGAGGCTCGTGACGTGACGGCGCGCCTCGCGCAGCGCGAGCACGTCGGCCACCGTCATGTCAGCCGCTGCCGCGACCTCCTCGTCAGACGGATCGTGCGAGAGCTTCGCCGTCAGGTCGCGCTCGACGCGCGAGAGCTTGCGCTCGCGCTGCTCGATGTGCGTCGGGAGGCGGATCGTCCGCGACGTGTTGGCGAGGCCGCGCTGGATGCTCTGGCGAATCCACAGCGTCGCGTACGTCGAGAACTTGAAGCCTTTGCGCCAGTCGAACTTCTCCGCGGCGCGGATCAGCCCGAGCGTGCCCTCCTGGACGAGGTCGCCCAGCGGCAGCCCGAGGCCCTGGTACCGACGCGCTTGGGAGACGACGAGGCGCAGGTTCGCGTTGATCATGCGGTCCTTGGCATCGACGTCGCCGCGCTCGATGCGCTTGGCGAGCTCGATCTCCTCAGCGGCGGTCAGCAGCTCATAGCGCGACGCCTGGTTGAGGAACGTCTGCAACGAGTCCGCGGTCATCTCGGCCTGGGCGCGGGCCGTCTGGCGTGCGGATTCCTCCGCCGGCGTCCGCCGCTTGGGGCGCTTCGGTGGGGCACTGTGTTCGCCGCGGCGGCGCGCGCTCGTTGTCGTAGTCCTTGCCATGCGATCCCTTTCAGATGTGTACGCGCCGTGTTCGCGACCCACCCCGACCCGTCTGCTCGTTGCCTGCCCGAAGGCCGCACATCAGAAGACAGGAGAGGAGGCGGTCGAGCGAGTGGGGGGTGCTCCCACACGACGCCGGACAGCATCTTACCAGATGATTGCGCGAGCAACAAGCCAGCGCGATACCCTCTGACGGTACGCCATTTACCCGTCTTCGCGGGAAACGATGCGCGCCCGGCGGGCGTCCCGCCTATGCCAGCGCCCGCAGCTCGAAGGTGATGGCGCCGTCGTCGATCGTGGCGAGGCCCATCGTGTGGGCCGGCGCGCGGCGGCGTTCGGTGGGGGAGCCCGGGTTGAAGATCTGAAAGCCGTCGAGCGACGCGTGCTCGGGCAGGTGCGTGTGGCCGAAGACCACCGCGTCGCAGTGTGGAAACTTGGCGCGCAGCCGCTCGCAACGGCCGGCCGCCGGGCCGGGGATGTGCACCATGCCGATGCGCGCGGCGGCGAACTCGAGCTCCAGGCGCGCGGGCAGCAGCGCGCGCACCGCGGCGCTGTCGACGTTTCCGCTGATCGCATGCAGCGGTGGGCCGAGCGACCGCAGCAGCTCGAGCACGGGGACGTCGATGAGGTCTCCGGCGTGCAGGATCGCGTCGGCGGCGCGGCAGCGCTCGAGACAGTCCTCGGGGATCGTCCTGGCGCCGCGCGGCATGTGCGTGTCGCTGATGATCGCCAACTGCATCCGCAGCAGGGTCGCAGCATCCGTCGAGGCGAGGCGACAGGCGGTCCGAGCCGAGGCGCGGGCGGCGGCGACGGCTGGTGGCGTGCCGGTGCGGCCGGGTAAGCGTGGCGGCGTGTCCCCCTCGCGATCAGCGCTGACCGTCGCCGTCACCGGCCCGACCGGCACGTTCGGCTTCGGGCTGATCCCCCTGCTGCAGGCCGACCCGCGAGTCGGGGCGATCGTAGGCATCGCCCGCCGCCCGTTCGATCCCGCCGCCCACGGCTGGACGAAGCTGCGCTACCGCGAGGGCGACGTCCGCGACCGTGCCGCGCTTACCGACGTCTTCTCCGGCGCCGACGTCGTGGTGCACCTCGCGTTCAACGTCACCGGACGTGCCGATCGCGGCGCGATCCGCGCGATCAACGTCGAGGGAACGATGAACGCGTTCGCCGCGGCCGCCGCGGCGGGCGCCGCCCGCTTCGTCTACGCCTCGTCGGTTGCGGCGTACGGCTTTCACTCCGACAACCCGATCGGGATGAGCGAGGACTGGCCCACGCGTCCCGCCGAGCACCTCTTCTACGCCCGCGAGAAGGCCGAGATCGAGCACCTCCTGCAGGATGCTGCCGCCGCGCATCCGCAGCTCGGCCTGTACGTCCTGCGCCCGCCGATCGTGCTCGGCCCGCACACGCTCGGCGCCAAGACGTTCCTACGCGGCCCGCTCGAGCCGGCCGCGCGACGCGTGGCGGGGCTCGCGCTGCGGCTGCCCGTCGCGCTGCCCGTGCCGGTCGCGCCGCTTGCGCTGCAGTTCGTCCACGAGGAGGACGTCGGCGAGGCGCTGCGCCTCTGCGTGGTCGGCGCCGGGCCGCCAGGCGCCTACAACATCGCCGGTGTCGGCGAGCCGACGCTTGTCGATGTCGCCCGCGAGGCGGGTTTGCGCGCCATCGCCGTGCCGCAGGCGCCGGTGCAGGCCGTGGCGCGGATGCTCGCGGCGCTGCCGTTCGCGCCGCCGTCGCTGACGTGGGCGGAGGCGCTCACCGCCCCCGCGATCATGGATACCGCGAAGGCCCGCCGGGAGCTTGGGTGGAGCCCGCGCTGGACGGCTCTGGAGGCGTTGCGCGAGACGCTCGCCGCGCAGCGCGCCGGCTGAACGCCGGCCGTCCGGTGCCGGAGCTCAGGCGTCCGCGCCCGCCCGCGCCAGCACCCGCAGCGCGGCCACCCGCACGGCCTCGTCGAGCATCTGCCCGTCGAGCGCGACGGCACCGGCGCCGCCCTTGCGCTCGGCGGCGGCAAGCGCGTCGATGACGGCGCGCGCACGCTCGACGTCCTCGTCTGAGGGCGTGAAGAGCTCGTTGAGCGCCGCGACCTGCGCGGGATGGATCGCCCACTTGCCGTCGAAGCCCATGTCGCGCGCCCGCTCGGCGGCCGCCGTGAACCCCTCGTCGACCTTGATCCCGAGGTACGGCCCGTCGACCGCGGCGAGGTCGTGCGTGCGTGCGGCGACCAGGATCGCATCCTGGATGGCGCGCCACGAGTCGAGCTCGGCGCGGGCGCCCGCCGGGCGACCGAGCGAGGCCGACAGGTCCGCGTAGCCGAGGATCAGCGCGTCCAGGCGCGGCGATGCGCCGGCGATCTCGTCCAGACGCGCGATGCCGGCCGCCGTTTCGATGAGCGCCTGCACGCGCAGCGGCGGGCGCCCCGTCTGCCCTGCAGCCTCGGCGCCGTCGAGCAGGCGGTCGACGAACTCGAGGTCGCCGCGGCTCTCGACCTTCGGCACGATGATCGAGTCCGCTCCACGCGCGGCGGACGCCATCGCGACGATGTCGGAGTGACACCACGGCGTGCGCGGCGCGTTGACGCGGACGCTCGCGCGCGCGCCGTCCCACTGCGGCTCGCGCAGCGCCGCGACGACTGTGCCGCGGGCTTCGTCCTTGGCGGACGGGGCGACGGCGTCCTCGAGGTCGACGATGACCTCGTCGGCGCCGCGCAGCGGCGCCTTCGCGAGCATCGCCGCCGATGAGCCGGGGACCGACAGGCACGAGCGGCGGGCGGTGGGAAGAGGGGAGGGGCGGTCGGACATTCGCCGCAGGGTAATCGGAGCCTGCGCTCGCCGAGCTCCCGAGCGCCCGGCGATCATGGTGGTGGCCGCTCAGGCGGGTCGCACCGATGCGATCGCCGGCAGCCGCTGCGCGACGCCGAACCAGCTGTCCGCAGCATCCGCGGAGCCGAAGATCTCGCCCGACGTAGCGCCGAAGTACAGCTCCAGCGACGTGCCCTCGCCGCTCGCCGCAAACGCCTGGCGCAGCACGGAGAGGTAGGCGTCGTCCTGCGGCAGGCCGCGGTTGCGCGCGATCCACGTCGCGCCGGCGTCGCGCGTCTCCCAGACGACGACGCGACCGTCGGTCACGCGGTCGGCGGTCGTGACCGGGACGACATAGGCGCTGTCGGGATCGGCGGGATCGACCACGAGCGGAAAGCCGAAGTCGTGGGGCAGCCCCGCGCCGATGTCGCTCCAGCTGCGTCCGGCGTCGTCGGAGCGGTAGACGCCGCCGTGGAACTGCAGGAACAGGCGCTCTGGCCGGCGCGGTGCGCGCTCGAGATGGTGCACGCAGAGGTCGATCGCGGTGGCGCGCGCCTCCTCCGGCAGGTAGTCGGCGACGATTCCTTCGTTGCCGTGCGACCAGGTCTCGCCGCCGTCGTCGGTGAGCCAGACGCCGGCGGCGGAGATCGCGAGCGCGAGGCGCTGCGGGTCGCCTGGCCAAGGCGCGATCGAGTGCACCGACAACCCGCCGGAGTCGCGCCGCCACCGTGGACGCGTGGGGTGCTCCCAGAGCGCGCGGTTGAGCGCCCATGTCTCGCCGTCGTCGCGGCTCTCGAACAGCACGCCCGGGTCGCCGCCGGCGTACAGGCGGCCCTCGTCCTCGCCGGCGACGATCACCCAGATGCGCTTGAGCGCCTCGCTGCCGCCCTTGGGCAACGCGACGCCGCGCGCCGGCTGCCAGTCGCCGCGGAGCTCGTCGGTGAACCAGATCCGCGGCCCCCAGAACGGCGAGGTGACGGCGGCGAAGACGCGGCCGCTCCGCGGATCGCGCATCGCGTAGTCGACCGGGTCGCCGACGAATGCCCGCAGGCTGATCTCGAACCGAGATCCCGGCTCGCCGTCGAGCACGAAGAGGCCCTTGCGGGTCCCGACGAGCAGCTCGGTCATGGGCTTCTCGTCGCGACGAGCCGCGTCATCCGCGCGGCGTCATCCGCCCGAGATCGCCGGCAGGATCTCGATCTTGTCGCTGCCCTGGAGCTCGGTTTCGGGCTCGGCGGGCTCGCCGTTGACGAACACGTTGATGTGCCTGCGCAGGACGCCGCGCTCGTCGAGGATCCAGCCCTCGAGTCCGGAATGCTCTCGCTCGAGCTGCTGCAACAGCTCCCCGACGGTGCCGGCCTCGACCGGGAGTTCGGGCTCACCGCCCGCGAGCTTCTCGAGCTGTCCGCGTAGTCGCACGATCGCCATCGGGCAATCTTAGGTTCCCGAGCGGCGCGGCGTCCGCGTCGTCGCGCACCACGAGCCCGGTGAGCCCGGGCAACCGGTCGGCGGTGTCATTCGTGGCGGTTGATCATGTGGTTCGCCGTCGACACGAAGTACTTCCACAGCTGGTCGCGGTGAGATTCGGCGAGCCCCGCCTCGTCGACGGCGACCCCCATCGCGCGCAGCCAGGCGTCGCGTTCGCGTACGCCGATGGCGAACGGGGCATGGCGCATGCGCAGCCGCGGGTGGCCGCGTGCGTCCGAGTAGGTCGTCGGACCGCCCCAGTACTGCATGAGAAACAGGCGCAGGCGCTCCTCGGCGGGTCCGAGCTCCTCGTCGGTGTACACCGCGCGCAGGATCGCGTCTGTGGCGACCTGTTCGAAGAAGCGCGCGACGATGCGCCGGAAGGTCGCCTCCCCGCCGACGGCGTCGTAGAAGCCCACGGCGGGTGGCGTCGGCACCGTCGGAAGCGACATGACTCGATCGTACTCACGGGCCCGCCGGCGCCCGCCGCACCACGAGGCACCCCCCGACCTGACCCGATGCACCCCCCACCCGGGGGGAACGCCTGTTCTGAGCCGGGACGGCCCGCGACGGTGGGAGCGTGTTCGATTCCAACCCCACCGCCGTCCTGTTCCCCGGACAGGGCAGCCAGACCAAGGATATGCGCGCCCTCGTGGCCGCAGTGCGTCCCGATCTGCTCGACGCGGCAATCGAGCTCATCGGCGAAGACCCCTTCCCGCGCGTCGACGAGTCGACGCGCTTCGCGCAGCCCGCCATCCTGTGCGCCTCGCTGGCGAGCTGGACGCGGCTGCGCGGCTACGTGGATCCGATCGCCTTCGCCGGCCATTCCCTGGGCGAGTTCTCCGCCCTGGCGGCGGCCGGCGCCATCCTCGACCACGACGCGCTGCGGCTCGTCGTCCTGCGCGGCGACCACATGGCCACCTCCGGCGAGGCCTCCGGCGGCGGCACGATGCTCGCCCTGCTCGGTGCCTCGCCCGACGCGGCGGCGGAGCTGGCCGACCGCCACGGCGTGAGCCTCGCCAACGACAACGCCCCCGGCCAGGTCGTGCTCTCCGGATCGCCCGATGCGCTGGACGCCGCGCGCGAGGACGCCGAGGCGCAGGACCTGCGCGCGCTGCCGCTCGGCGTCGCCGGCGCGTTCCATTCGCCGCAGATGCAGGGGGCGGTCGGGCCGTTCGCCGCCGCGCTGCGCGAGGTGACGTTCCAGGAGACCGACGTGCCGGTCGTCTCCTGCGCGACCGCCGCGCCGTTCGCCGATCCCGCCGCGGAGCTCGCCGAAGCCCTCGTGTCGCCGGTGCGCTGGCGCGAGACGATGACCGCGCTCGACGACCTCGGCAGCGAGTTCTACGTCGACACCGGCCCCGGCCGCGTGCTGGCCAAGCTCGCGCCGCGCTGCCTGCGCGGCGCCAGCGCCGTCACGGCCGAAGCGCTGCTGGAGGACATCGGTGCCCGCGTCTAGGCTCCTTGCGCCGGCTCCGGGCCGGCCGCTCCCCCACGTACGCGAGAGAACGGCCGGGATCTGCGGCTTCGGTCGCGCCCTCCCGGCGACGGTCGTCGACAACGACCCGATCGCGGCTCGTATCGGCGTCGAACCGGAGTGGATCACGAAGCGTACGGGCATCTCGCAGCGGCGGCGCTCTGTCGAGGGCGAAGGCTTGTCGGATCTGGCGATCGAGGCCGGCGGGCGCGCGTTGGCGGTCGCC
>JAHWJM010000219.1 GCA_019348435.1 Actinomycetota bacterium | reverse complement strand
AGCGACGTTCCCGACGAGCGTGTTGGTCGTCAAGCCGTTCGGCAAGGTCGTAATCTGCGGCGCGACGTCCGGCTTTCACCTCGACTTCGACGTCCGCTACCTGTGGATGCGCCAAAAGCAGATCATCGGCTCGCACTTCGCCAACGCCTGGGAGTGCACCAAGGCCAACGACCTCATCCGGGAATCGAAGATCCGTCCCGTCCTGTGGAAGACCATGCCCTTCGAGGGCGTCGCGGAGGCCCACCAACTCATGTACGAGAACTCACACCAAGGCAAGATCGCGATCCTCGTGGGCGCGACCGAGATCGGCCAGGGCAAGAGCGCCCAGGGCGCCGGTGCGATCCGCGCCGAGGTCGGCAGCTGATGGCCGGCGGCGTCGTTCACCTCCCTCTCTACGCCACCGGCTTTCGCGGCGACGACCTGCAGGCGGCGCTCGAGCTGATCGCCCCGATCTCGACGAAGTACGGCGCGACGCGCTACGAGGTCTTCCGCTCGCGCGACGACCGCTACAAGTTCCTGCTGTCCGTCGACTTCGACGACAAGCGCGGCTGGGACGCCTACTGGTATGGGCCCGAGTTCACCGAGATGCGCGCGGCCTGCAGCGGCTGGTACCAGGTGCCGCTGCTGTACGTCTGGAACGACCTCGTGACGCGCGGCGAGGTGCGCGAGCCGGCCGCCGCCGCCGCTACGGCCGCCGAACGCGGCTGACGACGGGGTTCGCGATCTTCCCGAGGCGGTCGACGAGCCGCAGCCACTGCTTGGGCCGAAGCCCGATCGCCTGGATGCCGCCGCCGCTCGTGCCGCCGAGCGGGCGGAAGCCGATGTGGATGTGATCCGCGTGGTCGGGCATCGCCAGCGCCGTCGGCGCGCCGGTGTAGCTCATGAGGCTGATGATCTGCGCGGGCGCCATCGTGCCCTGCAAGGTCAGCAGCCGGCGGACGGTGATGTCGGTGAGCGAGCCGGCGCCCTGGCTGCCGAGGATGGGCTGCCCGTTGATCTTCGAGATGTCGACGCCGTTGCCCGAGGAGTGCTGCGAGACGTTGCCCGTCTCGGTGTAGAAGCGATGACCGCAGCGGATCGACGACACCGTCGGCTTGAGCGCGCTGGCGGCGAGGAACTCGAGCGTCGCGAGCACGCGGCGGTCGACGATCCCGGCGGCGATGTCGCGCCGGCCACAGGCATAGATGTCGATCGCGGGGTTGGCGAGCACGCGCTTGGCGAGGATCTCCTTGCTCATGAGCAGGATCTGGCCGATCGACCCGCCGGTCAGCGCCGCGGCGCTGCGCGCGCGGAAGATCGACGTCGACTCGAGCAGGCGCCAGCCCTCGATGAACGGCTCGGGGTCGATCTGCGGCACGCCCGTGCCGGGGGGCCGGATCGAGAAGCGCACGTGCGGCGCCGTGCCGGTCGAGCTGGAGCCGACGCGGCCGAGGATCGTGCCCGCGATGACGCGGCGCCCGGCGAACATCCGCTTGAGCTCGAGCTCGTCGCGCTCGAGGCCGACGTCGCCGGCGAAGTACGAGCGCAGGCTGGCTGAGGCCGGCAACGCGAACGTCGCGTCGAGGATCTGGCGGCGCCCGCCGGAAGCCAGCGAGCGCGAGCGACCGGGGTTCGCGAAGAGACGCTCCTTGGCCGCGGCGCCAGCGACAGCAGACGACCCGGGCTTCGTGGTGGCCGTCGCCGCTTCGGCGGGAGCGCTCCGGGCGGACGCGCTGCGGTTGGAGCCGGCGCTGGCGGGCTGGCTGGGCACCGGATCGGCGGCGGGCGCCGCGAGCGCCTGGACGACGCCCGGCCGCGGCGGCGGCTGCTCCTTGGCGACGAGAACGCTTCTGGCGAGCTTGCCGAGGTGCGCGTACGTGTACGTGTTGCCGTAGGCGTCGCGCAGCACCACGAAGCGGCCCAGCTTCGGGCTGCGCCCCATGCGCATGATCCGGCCGTCCTGCACCGCGACGACGGGCGCACCGGCGGGCGCTTCGATGCGCAGGTCGCGGCGCGCGGGCGCGCCAGGCGCGCGATGTGCGTACGTCATGCGGGCGGCGATCGGGGAGCGGCCCTGCGTCAAGCCCGTCAGCGACCCGACGAGGTCCGACGGCAGGCCCGCGATGAAGCGCGCGCGCGCCAGCACCGAGTCGACGTACCAGTCGGCGTGGTTGTAGGCGAAGATCGCCTTGCGCAGATCCTCCTCGGCGCCAGCCGCCTTGAGGTACCGGGCGGCGGCGAAGATCGCGTCCACCGGGTTGTAGGGGTCCTTGCGGCCGTCCTCGTTGGCGTCGACGCCGTAGGCGCGCCAACTGGCCGGCATGAACTGCATCCAGCCGGTCGCTCCGGCGGTCGACACGTTGAGGTTGCGGCCGTAGTCGGTCTCGATCTCGTTGATCGCCGCGAGGATCTCCCACGGGACTCCGTACTGGATCCCGGCCGCCTGATAGATCGACAGCAGGAAGGGCGGGATCGAGAAGCGGCCGATGAAGAAGTTGGGAATCTGCGCGGCGGACGTCGATGGGGCGAGCGCGCTGCCGAGCTCACCACCCGCCCCGCCGCCCTCGGCCGCACGGTTCTCGTCGCGCTCGCCGCCTTCGCCGCCTTCGCCGCCGCCGGATCGGTTGTCGCGCTCGCGTTCGGGCGTCGTCTCGGGCGGCGGCGCCGGCACCCGCTCCGGCTCGCGCTCCGGGGGCACGACGAACTTCGGCAGCGGGTCGCGCGCGAAGTCGAGCGGCCCGTTGACGGGCGGGGTGTAGCGGGGCGACCCAGCGGGCGGCTGGGACGCCGGCGGTGGTGGTGGTGGCGGCGGCGGCGGCGGCGCGGGCTTTGCCGGGGGCGGCGCTGCCGCCGGCTTCTCCTGCGCGGGCGCAGGAGTCGGATCGGGTGCCGGCTCGGGCGCCGGCGTCGTCGTGGTCGCCGTGGCGGAATCCGGCGCGGGCTCCTCGGTTGCCGCCAGCAGGGGTGCGGGCACGCCGGCGATCCCGACGCCGAGCGCGAGAATCGTGGCGAGTCGCCGAGGGTTGCGACTGGGCGGTGTTGGGGACTCGATCAGGGGTCCTCGCAGCGCGTCAGGGGCCGGGACAGGGACGCGGCCGCCTGCGCACGGTACCGGACTTGGCGGCGGGCTTCTGCCAGACCGGCTGCCGCGGCGGCGAAGGTGACGTCGCGGCCGGTGGCGGATTACGCGGCGTCGCTGCGGTCGTCCTCGCGCTCGATGTCCATGCGCAGGGTGCGCAGCGCCTGGCGGATGATGCGCGACACCTGCATCTGCGAGACGCCGACGAGGCGCGAGATCTCGGTCTGGGTGAGGTCCTCGGCGAACCGCAGCCGCAGCACCTCGCGATCGCGCTCGGACAGGACGTCGAAGGCGTCGTCGAGCAGGACGCGCATCTCCGCGCGGCCGATCTCCGGATCGCGGGCGCCGATCGAGTCGGCCAGCGTGACGTCGTCGCCCGTCGGCTCGTCCAGCGAGCGGGTGCGGCGCGCTTCCTGGCTCTGGATCGTCAGCAGCACCTCCTCGAAGGGCTCGTCGACCGTGTTCGCCAGCTCCTGCACCGTCGGCGAGCGACCGAGCTGCGTCGTCAGCTCGTCGCGCGCCTTTGCGAGGCGAATCTGCAGCTCCTGCATCCCGCGCGGCACCCGCATGGCCCAGGTCTTGTCGCGGAAATGGCGTTTGATCTCCCCCAGCACCGTCGGTGTGGCGTAGGAGGAGAAGCGCACGTCGCGCGAGAGGTCGAAGCCCTCGATCGCCTTCATGATGCCGACGCAGGCGACCTGGACGAGGTCGTCGATCGGCTCGCCGCGGCCGCCGTAGCGGCCCGCGAGCGCGCGCGCGAGCGGCACCATCTCCTCGGCCAGCGCGTCGCGGGCACGGGTGTCCCCGTGCACGTGATACGCCCGCAGAAGCGTGCGCTCGCGGTCTGCCCGACCCGCGTTCGTGCTTACCCCCTCAGTCACGTACTTCACAGCCTCGCATACCGCGCCGCGGGCGGCACGCGCGGTCGACTGCCGGGTCTGGCAGGGACGTCAGCCGTGCTCGAGCGGCGCCATCGTGAGGCCCGCGCCCTGCAGCTGATCCCAGTACAGCTCGGCGGCCTCGCGGTGACCGGTCCACACGATCGCCAGGCCGCTGCGGTGGATCGTGTCCGCGATCCGGTAGCCCTGGTCGACGCTGACGCCGGGGATGTAGCGCGCCAGCGTGTGTGCGACGTGGTCGAACGTGTTGTGGTCGTCGTTGCGGACGATGACGCGCCAGTGCCCGCCCAGGCCGCTGCCGGGGGGACCCGTTCGCGGCTTCTCGATCGTCTGGCTCACGATTCGCAGGATACGATCGCTCAGCCCGTTGCGCCAGTCTCCCGCCGGCGAGCGAGGTAGCGGTCGATGCCCAGCCATTGGTCCTCGGGCGGCATCGCCTGGGCAAACGAGGCGGCGGTCGCCTCGTCAAGGGTGCCGGCAAGCTCAGCGCGCAGGGCCTCGGCATAACCGTCGCGATCGGTGCGGGCGCCCACCTCGGTCCAGTGCGCAAGCGCCTCGCGCAGGCGCGCGAGGTGCTCGGGGACGTCGCGGTAGTCGCCGAAGTGCGTGATCGCGAGCGTCTGCGGCTCCCACGCCTCGATCGTGTCGATCGAGGCCCGCCAGGCCTCGAGGTCGAAGTCCGGCGGCGGCGTGGGCGGGAGCAGCAGCTCCCCCGGAGGCAGGCGCACGCCGGCGGTGTCGCCGGCGAAGACCCAGCCGCTGGCGGCGTGGCGATAGGAGACATGATGCGATGCGTGGCCGGGCGTGTAGGCGACGTCCCAGCCGTCCCGGCTCTCACCGCCCTGCAGCACGCGCAGGTTCCCGGCGGGGATCGGGACGACCTCGCCGAACAGGCGGTCGAACTCCTCGCCGTAGAGTCGCTTCGCCGAGGCGACGAGCCGCGCCGGGTCGGCGAGGTGGCGCGCGCCGCGCTCGTGGACCCACACCTCGAGGTCCGGCCAGCGGCGCACGAGCGCACCGGCGGCGCCGGCGTGGTCGAAGTGGATGTGCGTCAGCAGCAGGGCGCGCGGCTCCTCGTCGCCGAGCGCGTCGAGCAGCGTGTCCGCCGTCGACTCCGGGCCCGGGTCGACGATGACGTCGTCGACCTGCCAGGCACAGATGACGTGCTCGAGGCCCCCGTGGAAGACGTCGAT
>JAHWJM010000218.1 GCA_019348435.1 Actinomycetota bacterium | reverse complement strand
TAAGCGTCGTGAGGTCAGTGAGACACGAGTCCGAGCAGCGCGACGATGACGGCGGCCTCCGTAAGGGCGATGGTTGCGCCGAGTGTGTCGCCGGTCCGTCCACCGATGGTGGCGCGCGCCCAGACCGCGAGGAGCAACGCGATCGCGATCGCGAGGCCGAGCGCGACGAGGCCCCGAGCAACGCCGGCGAGCGCGAGCGACATCGCTGCTGCCGTTGCGCCTGCGACGACGCAGGCCGCAGGACCGACGATGAAGCCGGCGCCGAGCCCGTCGCGTCGCGCGGGCGGCGCCGCCAACGCGTGGACGAGCGCCGACCAGCGACTTGTCGATGCTGCCACCACGAGCGTGCGAAGCGCGTTCTCGCGGTCGAACTGGGCGAGCGCAGAGACGACGAGCAGCGTCCACAGCAGCAACGCCAGCGCGCCGAATGTGCCGATCGCGGCGTCTCGCATGACCGCCAGGCGCCGCTCACGGTCTCCGCGGACACCGAGCCCGTCGGCACAATCGGCGAGCCCGTCCTCGTGCAGGCCGCCGGTGATGGCGACCAGCATCGCGACCGCCAGGATCGCCGCGACGCCGGCGCCGAAGGTCGGCTGGCACACGTAGTAGACCGTGCCGACAAGTGCGCCTATGAGCGCCCCCACGGCCGGGAACCACGCCGCTGCGGCGCCGAGTCTCGGCGTCTTCGCGCGCGGGCTGATCGGGACGATCGTCAGAAACGCAACGGCGAGTCGCAACGAGCGGATCAGTTCTCCTACGGCCGGCGTGCGACGCCGGCCTCGACGAACGTCGCCATCTCACGGTACAGGTGACCGCCTGCGGCGATGATTGGTAAAGCCAGCAGGGCGCCAGAGGCCTCGCCGAGGCGCAGCCTTAGGTCGAGCAGCGGCTCCAGCCCGAGCTCCGTAAGGACGAGGTCGTGCGCGGGCTCCGCCGACCGGTGGCTGGCGAAGAGCACCTCGCCGGCGGCAGGCTCGAGGGCCGCCGCCGCGAGCGCGGCCGCGGCGGTTGCGTAGCCGTCGAGCACGACAGGCAGGCGTCGGCGCGCCGCCTCGAGGACCGCCCCCGTCAGCGCCACGAGCTCTAGTCCGCCGACCGCCTCGAGCGCGGCGCGGGCATCTAGGGGCGCGCCGTGGCACTCGATCGCAGCGGCGACCACCGCCTGCTTGCGCGCCACGCCGGCCGCGTCCATTCCGGTCCCGCGACCGACCGTCTGAGCGGCGCTGGCACCCGTCAGCGCGCAGACGAGGGCGGCGGCGGTCGTCGTGTTGCCGATGCCGATCTCGCCGAGCACGAGGCAGGCGGCACCGCCGTCCGCAAGCTGCCCCGCCAGCGCCGCGCCGGCGGCCAGCGCATCGGACACCTGCGCGCCGTCCAGCGCCGAGCCCGCCAGAAGGTCGGCGCTGCCGGTCGCCACCTTCGCGTCGCGCACGCCCTGCGGCGTCGGGCCGGCGAGGCCGACGTCCGCGACGAGCAGGTCGTGGCCGCCGGCGCGCGCGAGAACGCCGACGGCGCTGTCACCGCGCGCCGCGGCTGCGGCGACCTGTGCCGAGACGTCGCTGTCGAACATGCTCGTCCCGTGGCCAACGTGGCCGTGATCGGCGGCGCACACCAGCACGCCCGCCCGCAGGTTCTGGGGCGGCGGGCCGCCGGTGACAGCGGCCCAGCGCTCGATCATGGCCTCGAGCGCTCCGAGGCTGCCGGCCGGCTTGACGAGCTGATCGAGCCGATCGCGCACCATGATTGCCGCGGCGCGGTCCGGCCCGGCGGCCGTTGCGGCCGGCGTCGCGGCGGGCGGCGTCGGCGCAGCGGGCCCGTCGCTCCACCGCTCGTGCATCACGACCTGCTCGAGTGGGAGGCGCGAAGCCCAACCGACGGCTTCGAGCCCCGGCCGCTCGGGACGCTCGTCGGGCCAGCCGACGCAGAGGTAGGCCATCGGCTCGACGCGCTCCGGAATCCCGAGCAGCCCGCGGAGGTCTTCGGGCCGGTAGAAGCTCACCCAGCCGACGCCGAGCCCTTCGGCGCGCGCCGCGAGCCACAGGTTCTCGATCGCGCAGGCCGTGCTGTAGACGTCGGTCTGGCGGATCGTCCCGCGGCCGAGCACCTCGACGGCGTCGTCGCCGTGGTCACAGCACACCACGATGCCCAGCGGCGCCTCGACGACGCCTTCGATCTTCTGGTCGAGGAACTGGCGGGCGCGCTCGTCGAAGCGGTCCGCTTGGCGCAGGCGCTCGCGCTGGGCGAGCTGGCGCACCTGGATACGCGTCGTGCGGTCGCGCACGACGATCATCCGCCACGGCTGCATGAGCCCGACCGACGGCGCGCGATGCGCCGCCTCGAGCACGCTGCGCAATACCTCGTCCGCAACCTCCTCGGCACGGAAGCGGCGAATGTCGCGGCGTTCGGCGATCACGCGGTGGACTGCGTCCCGCGCGTCCTGCGGGTACCGCCACCCCTGCGGCGCCGCCGCCCGATCGGCCGCTCGTGATGCGTCGAACCCCGGCGGCGTCGCAGGACGGGCGATTCGGTCTCCGGCGGCCACGCGAGGAACAGTAGAGTGCGATCGTCAGCGTGGCGGTGCGAGGAAGCCGGTGGGACTCCGGGACGGTCGCGCCACTGTGACCGGGTCGAGGCAGATCCGGAAGTCAGGAACTCGTCCGCCACGAGGCCTTCCAGATCCGGGACGCTTGATCCCACGGAGGAACGCGATGCATTGGCCGGTCGTAGCGTGAGAAGGCTGCTTCTCGTACGCCATGCACCGACGAGCGCGACGCGGAGCTTCGCCTTCCCGCTCGACGAGCCGCTCGACGAGCGGGGGCGCGCGGACGCCGGCCGGCTCGCATCCGCGATCCCCCGGGGCTACGACGTCCTCTGCAGCCCGGCGCGGCGCTGCGTGCAGACGGCGCAGGGGGCGGGGCTCGAGGGACCCAGGCTCCAGGCCGCCCTCGGGGAATGCGATTTCGGAAGCTGGGCCGGACGCACGCTCGAGAGCGTCGCGGCCGCCGATCCGCGCGGCGTGAGCACGTGGATGACCGATCCGAGCGCAAGGCCGCACGGCGGCGAAAGCCACGCGAAGTTCGTCGCGCGGGTCGGCTCATGGCTGGATGACCAGGCGGCACGCGAGGGCGGCGCAGTCGCGATCACCCACGGCGGCGTCGTCAAGGCCGCGATCGTGCACGCGCTCGGCGCGCCGCTGCAGACCTTCTGGCGCGTCGATGCCGCGCCGCTGTCGATCACGGAGCTGCACGCCAGCGACGGGCGCTGGACGCTCACGCGGGTCAACTGCGAGGCCGGCCGGTGAGCGGCACGGCCCTCGCCGGCGGCTACGTCGCCGACCTCCTGCTCGGCGATCCGCGACGGCTGCATCCGGTCGCCGGCTTCGGACAGCTGGCGCAACGCGCGGAAGCCGCCGCCTACGCCCCGACGCGATCGCGCGGCATCGCCTACGCGGCGTTGCTCGTCGGTCTCGCCGCGGCGGGCGGTGAGCTTGTGGCGCGCGGCGCGGCCCGCGCCGGCGCGAGCCGGTCGGCCGTGCTCGCGATGGTCACCTGGGCGTCGCTCGGCGGGCGCTCGCTCACCCGCGTCGCGGGCCGCCTAGCCGATCAGGTCGACGCGGGCGACCTCGATGCCGCGCGCGCGACGCTGCCGTCGCTCTGCGGGCGCGATCCTCACGCGCTGGACGCGGCAGGCCTCTCACGCGCCGCGGTGGAGTCGGTCGCCGAAAACACGAGCGACGCCGTCGTCGGCGCCCTGCTGTGGGGCGCGATCGCCGGCCCCGGCGGCGTCACGGCCTACCGCGCGGCGAACACCCTGGACGCGATGGTCGGCCATCGCAGCGCGCGCTACCGCGACTTCGGCTGGGCGGCGGCGCGGCTCGACGACGCGGTCAACTGGGCGCCGGCGCGCCTGGCGGCCGGACTGACGGCGCTGTGCGCCCCGGTCGTCGGCGGTGCGCCACGCACGACGTGGGCAACCGTCCGGCGCGACGGTGCCCGCCATCCGAGCCCCAACGCCGGCCGGATCGAGGCCGGGTTCGCCGGTGCGCTGGGCGTGCGCCTCGGGGGGGCGCTCGCCTACGCCGGTGCCGCCGAGCTGCGTCCCGCGATCGGCGTTGGCCCCCCGCCGATCGCCGCCGACGTGCGAAGAGCGGTGCGGCTGTCCTCGACCGTCGGCGCCGTGACGGCACTCGTGTGCGCCGCGATCCGCGGAGGTCTCAGCGTCGTGCGCGGGCGGCCCACCGGATGAAGGGCGCCCTCCTCGTCGCCGGCACGCACTCGGATGCCGGCAAATCGGTGGTCACTGCGGGCCTCTGTCGCTGGCTGCGGCGCAAGGGCGTCAGCGTCGCGCCGTTCAAGGCCCAGAACATGGCGCTGAATTCGGTCGTCGCGCACGGCGGCTTCGAGATCGGCCGCGCGCAGGCGATGCAGGCCGCAGCCGCGGGCGTCGAGCCCGAGGTCGCGATGAACCCGATCCTCATCAAGCCCTCCGGCGAGCGCCACAGCCAGGTCATCGTCATGGGCCGGCCGTACGCGCACGTCGGTGCGCGCAGCTACCACGAGCTCAAGGGCGAGCTGCGGCCTGTCGTCGCCGAGGCGCTCGCCGAGCTTCGCGCCCGCTACGACGTCGTGGTGTGCGAGGGCGCCGGCAGCCCCGCCGAGATCAACCTGCGCGCTGCGGATCTGACGAACATGGGCCTCGCGCGCGGGGCGGGGCTGCCGGTGATCCTGGTCGGGGACATCGACCGGGGTGGTGTCTTCGCCTCGCTGCTGGGCACCATCGCGGCGCTGGCGCCTGAGGATCAGCGCCACATCGCCGCCTTCGTCATCAACAAGTTCCGCGGCGACCGGGCGCTCCTCGCGCCCGGTCTGGAGCAGATCACGGCCTTGACGGGACGGCCGGTGCTCGGCGTGCTGCCGTTCGCCGAGGATCTCTCCATCGACGCCGAGGACTCGCTGGCCCTCGACCGACCGCCGCCGCACCGCCCCGGCGCGTCCGTCGACGTGGCCGTCGTGCACTTCCCGCGCATTGCGAACTTCACCGACCTCGACCCCCTCCTTCAGGAGCCGTCGGTCCAGGTGCGCTTCGTGACCCGGCCCGACGAGGTCGGCCGGCCCGACCTCGTCGTACTCCCGGGCTCCAAGGCGACGGTCGACGATCTCGCCTGGCT
>JAHWJM010000217.1 GCA_019348435.1 Actinomycetota bacterium | reverse complement strand
GCGCCGTCGAAGTATGCGATCAAGGCGACGCAGCTCGGGCGCGCCAGCCACGCGCACAAGGGCGAGTAGCCGTCAGCCGAAATAGGACGTACCCGAAACCGCCGTGACTTCCGAGTCGCGGCGGTTTCGCTTTGTGCAGTTCGAATTCCCCTGGGCGCTCGGTCCCGAGCCCGGCCGCTACACGATCCGTGAGCGGCTCGGCGAGCCTCCCGCCCACGTTCTCGTCGTCGACGTCCTCGGCGCGCAGCAGCGTCGCCTGCTGCCGCGGCGCCGGCGGGCGGTCGATGCGCCGCCCGATCAGCCGCCCGAGCCGGTGCTGACGTCACGGGCGACGCTCGTCGACGCCGTGCCGCTCGCCGGCTACGAGGCGGCGGCCGCCTGGCTGGTCGCCGCGGACCTCGACGCCCTCGCCGGTGCCGCGCTCGTACGCCTGAACCGCGTGCTGCACGCGCACCGCATCGCGGCGGCCGACCGGTACGCGCGCGAGGTCGCACGCGCGCAGGCGCTTGTCGTGCGCGTCGGCTTCGGCGACGGCGAGCGCGTCGCCGACGGCCAGTGGGATCGCGCGCGTGAGCTGGCCGGCGCGGCTCCGACCGCGCTGCGCCCGCGGACGGCGGCGCTGCGCCCTCAGGAGCGCCTGGCGGCCCTGCTCGCCGGCCGCGACGTCGCACTGGCGTGCGAGGAGCTGACGCTGCGGGTGCGGCTCGACGCCGACGCCGAGCGCTGGCGCGAGGCGGCGCTCGGGCTGCGGATCGCGTTCGAGGCGGCGCTCGCCGAGCTCGAGCCATGGCGCGAGATCGCCGGCCTGGCCGAGCGGCTGGGAACGCTGCGCGAGCATCGGACGGCCGTCGGCGCCGTCGCCAACGCCGCGCTCCAAAGTGGCCTTCAGGACGAGCAGATCGCGCTCATCCGCACGGTGCTGGGTCGCATCGAGGCGGCGCTGCGGGCGCGAACCGCGGGCGGCGTATGAGCGCATCGCCGTGGCGGGGTCGCCTGGCGCTTTGACCCCGAATAGCGGGGTCAAAGCGCCATAGACGGCGGTCCGGCTAGTCGTCGAGCGCCGCGGCGAGCGCCTCGAGGTCGGCTTCGACGTCCCCCGTCAGCTTGATGCTCGCTCGCCCGTCGTACGGCGTCGGCCCCTGCGTGACGATCGCGATCGCGCCGCCGCCGTGCAGCGCCACCGCCGGCAGCTGCGCGACCGGGTAGACCTCGAGCGACGAGCCGACGCAGAGCAACAGGTCGGCGGCCTCGGCCAGCTCCGTCGCCCGCCCCAGCGCCTCCGCCGAGAGAAACTCCCCGAACAGCACGACGTCGGGCTTCAAGGGCCGCCCGCAGTCGCACAGCGGCACCGTGGCCTCCCCCAGCCGCTCGAGCACGACGTCGAGGTCGTAGCGCGCCTCGCAGGCGAGGCAGACGCACGCGGCGATCGAGCCGTGGACCTCGACGAGCTGCCGCGTACCTGCCTTGCGGTGCAGCATGTCGATGTTCTGCGTGATGACCGCATCGAGCAGGCCGCGGCGCTCCAAGTCGGCAAGCGCAGCGTGAGCACCGTTGGGCTGCTTGTCCCCGAGCGTCTGAAACCGATTGCCGTAGAACGTCCAGAAGCGCTCGGGATCGGCGCGCCAGGCGTCGATGTGCGCGACCTCCATCGGGTCGACGTTCTCCCAGATGCCCGTGCCGGGCGTGCGGAAGTCGGGGATCCCGGAGGGCACCGAGATCCCGGCGCCGGTCAGGGCGACGACCGAGCCGGCGCGACGGACGAGCCGCGCCAGCTCGGCGACGTCGCCGGACGCCGCGGGGGCTACTTCCCGCTCCACTGCGGCGTGCGCTTGCCGAGGAACGCGCCGATCCCCTCGCGCGCGTCGGCGCTGGCGAAGACCTCGCCGAACGCCTGCTTCTCGGCCTCGATGCCCTCGTCGAGATCGGCATCGCCGGCCGTCGTGCGCTTGATCGCCGCGACCGCCAGCGGGGCCTGTCCGCCGAGCTTGCGCGCCCACGCCCGTGCCACGTCGTGCAGCTCGTGGTCGGGGACGACGCGGTTGACGAGCCCGATCTCGTACGCCTCGTCGGCCGAGATCGGATCACCGGTGAGGTTGAGCTCCAGCGCGCGCGCCGTGCCCACGAGCCGCGGCAGCCGCTGCGTGCCGCCGAAGCCGGGGATGATGCCGAGGTTCACCTCGGGCTGGCCGAAGCTCGCCGAGCGAGCGGCGATTCGCACGTCGCAGGCCATCGCCAGCTCGCAGCCGCCGCCGAACGCGACGCCGTTGACCGCCGCGATCGTGATCGTCGAGGAGGACTCCATCCGCCGCAGCAGCGCATGCGTCTCGTCGAGCAGCTTCGCGCCGGTCTCGGCGTCCATCTGCGTGAACGCCTTGATGTCGGCGCCCGCGCACCACAGCATCGGGTTGGCCGAGGCGATGATCAGCGCGTGGATCGACTCGTCGGCGTCGACGTGCTCCCAGACGCGGCCGAGCTCTTCGATGACCTGCGGCGCCAGCGAGTTCGCGGGCGGTCGATCGAGCCAGGCGATCGCGTAGCCGTCGCGCGTGTCGAGCTGGACCGCGTCGCCCTGTGCAAACCCGTCGTCGGGCTGCTTGTAGGCGAAGAACCCCTGGCCGCTCTTGGCGCCCAGACGCCCCTGCGCGACGAGCCGGCGCAGGATCAGCGGCGGCGCGTACTGCTCCCCCCACTCGCTCGCCGCGCGCTCGAGCGCCGCGAGCACCTCGTCGAGGCCGGTCTGGTCGGCGCGCGCGAACGGCGGCGGGATCAGGCCTGCGCCGGCCATCATGCCCAAGTCGATGTCGCGCACGGTGGCCATCCCGTCCTCGAGCAGCAGGCAGGCCTCGACGAGCGCCTTGAGCACGAAGCGCTGCGTGAGCTCCTCCTGGTCGAACTCCGTCTTGCCGTTGGAGCGCGGCTCGCCGTTCTCGTAGAAGCCCTTGCCGGTCTTCGCGCCGAGCTCGCCGGCTGCGACAAGCTGCTTCATGCCCTGGTGGACGTAGAAGGATTCTGCGCCGTAGGACTCCTGCAGGTGCTCGGCGACGTGCAGCACCGTGTCGAGGCCGAGCAGGTCGGTCAGGAAGAACGGGCCCATGGGAGCGACGCGCGCCTGCGCGACGGCGTCGTCGATCGCCTTGATCGACAGCTCGTTGGCCTCCTGGAAGCGCCAGATCTCGCTGATCGCGGAGTTCAGGATCCGGTTGACCACGAAGCCCGGCTCCTCACCGCAGGCGATCGGCAGCTTGCGGATCGTCTGCGCGAACGTCGTCGCGGCCTGCATCGTCTCCGGCGACGTGTCGGCGCCCTCCACGATCTCGACGAGGCGCATCATCGACGCCGGGTAGAAGAAGTGAAAGCCGACGACCTTGTCCGGACGCGAGGTCGCGTCGGCCATCTCGGTGATCGACAGCGACGAGGTGTTGGAGGCCAGGATCGCGTGGCCGGGCGTAAGCGAGTCGAGCTCGGCGAAGACCGCCTGCTTGATCGCCATCCGCTCGGGCACCGCCTCGATGACGAAGTCCACGTCGCCGAAGCCCTCGTACTCGGTCGTGCCGTGGATTCGCCCGAGGATCTCGGTCGCCTGGGCATCGGCCTGCTCCTGGGAGATCTTCTGCTTGCCGACGAGGGCGCCGAGCTGCGCGCGGGTCACGTCCTCGGCCTTCTTGAGGCCGAGGTCGACGAATTCCGGCTTGACGTCCTTGAGCACCACCGGGATCCCGGCGGACGCGATCACCTGCGCGATCTCGCCGCCCATCGTGCCTGCTCCGACGACTGCCGCCTTGAACACGAACATGCCTTTTCAGGACTCCTTCTCGTTGCGGGAACGCGGCCGGGGCCGCTGAGGTTCAGCTTGCAGTTCGCGGTCGGCCTCGAGCTCGACCGCGAAGCGCCGCAGCGTGCGGCGCAGCGCGTCGCCGACGGCGCGCCGCACGAAGAGGATGTCGGTGAGACGGCCGCCGATGCCCGGGCGTTTGAGCGCGTAGTCGAGCTCCAGCGAGAGCTCGCAGCCGCCGTCGTAGCGGCTGAAGCGCGCCCGCTGCGTGCCGTGCAGCTGCGGGTCCTCGACACGCACGAGGTGCATCGCGCCCGGTTCGAACTCGGTCACCTGCTCGATGACGCGGCCGCGGCCGTTGCGCAGCGAGTCCCACACGATGCGCGCCCCGGGCCGCGGCCAGTCGCCCTCACGGCGGACGATCGCTGCGAAGCCGTCGACGAAGGCCGGCCAGCGATCGAGGTCCAGCCACAGTCCCTGCGCCTCGTCGATCGAGGCCCGCGGCAGCAGCTGCCGCGCCGCGACCGTGCCCATTGCGCTCAGCCCACCAGTTCGCGCCGGATCAGGTCGACCGCCGCGGCGATCTCGTCCAGGCGCGGCGCGACGTCCGCCGCCAGCCGGTCGCGCTCGGCGCGGCCCGGCTCCGTCAGCCGATAGAAGCGCCGCGAGCGGCGCTCGGGGTGCTCCCACTCGCCTGCCACGAGACCCTCCGCCTCCAGCGCGCGCAGCAGCGGATACATCGTGTTCGGGTTGACCGCGACCAGGCCGCCGGTCAGCGAGCCGACGCGCTCCATGAGCTGATTGCCGTACGACGGTCCCGAGCCGAGCAGGTGCAGGACGAGCAGCCGTAGCAGCCCCCTCTTGCGCAGGCCCGCCAGCAGGGGGTCGCCGGACCCCGGCCCCTGGCGCACTGCATCGCCCGCCGGCTCGGCCGGCGGCGTGCGGGCGCCGGCGGCGGCACGCATGTCGCTCTGGGCGGCCGCGTCGGCGACGGCGGCCTCCGTCGAAGGATGGCGAGAGGCCATCGGTCCAGTATGCCCTGCCCATCGATGTGACCCGTTGCAGCGGCCGCGGGCGCTCCGGATGGACCGCCCGCGGTCGACGTGCGGGACGTGGCTACGCCGTCGCGGTCGCCGGCTCTTCGATGCGCCGCGGCAGCAGCGTCTCGCGGGCGATGACGAGTTGCTGGACCTGGCTGGTGCCCTCGTAGATCCGGAATAGCCGCACGTCGCGGTACAGGCGCTCGACGCCGTAATCGGAGATGTAGCCGGCGCCGCCGTAAATCTGGACCGTACGGTCGGCGACGCGGCCCACGGCCTCGCTCGCAAAATATTTGGCCGCGGCGGCTTCGAGCGTGATCGGCTGGCCGGAATCTTTAAGGCCGGCTGCTTCCAGGACCAGTGCTT
>JAHWJM010000216.1 GCA_019348435.1 Actinomycetota bacterium | reverse complement strand
CGCCTTCGTGTTGCGCCAGGTGAAATAGGAATAGGACTGGGTGAAGCCGATCTTGGCCAGCCGCCGCATCACCTTCGGCCGCGTGAAGGCCTCCGCCAGGAAGATGATCTCCGGGTGCTTCTTGCGCATCTCCGCGATGAGCCACTCCCAGAAGGCCAGCGGCTTGGTGTGCGGGTTGTCGACGCGAAAGACCTTCACGCCGTGGTCGGCCCAGTAGGCGACGACGTCGCGCAGGGCGTTCCACAAGCCCTGCCAGTCGTCTGACTCCCAGTTGACGTTGTAGATGTCCTGGTACTTCTTGGGCGGGTTCTCGGCGTACTTCAGCGTCCCGTCGGGACGCCGGTTGAACCACTCGGGATGCTCGGTCAGCCACGGATGGTCGGCTGAGCACTGGATCGCGAAGTCCAGCGCGATGTCGATGCCGTGCTGGTCGGCGGTGGCCACGAGGGCGTCGAAGTCCTCGATCGTGCCGAGGTCGGGGTGGATCGCCGTGTGGCCGCCGACCTCGCGGTCGCCGATCGCCCACGGTGAGCCCGGATCACCGGGAGCGGCGGTGAGCGCGTTGTTGACGCCCTTGCGGTTCGTGACGCCGATCGGGTGGATCGGCGGCAGGTAGAGGACGTCGAAGCCGAGGTTGGCCAGCTCCGGAATCTGCTTCTCGACACCGCGAAAGCCGCCCCACGAGCGCGGAAAGAGCTCATACCAGGCGCCGGCGCGCGCCCGCACGCGATCGACCTCGAGGCCCAGCGTCGCGTCCATCGTCGTCGAGCGGCTGCGGTCGGGGTAGCGCTCGATCATCTGAAAGAGCTCCGGATCGAGGGCGACCTCGGCGTTCGGCGTTGGCTCGCGCAGGCAGGCGAGCGCGCGCTCGATGCGCTGGCGGTCCTTGCCCTTCGCGCGGCCGGCGGCCTGCTCGAGCAGCACCTCGCCCTCGGAGAGCTCGCCCGAGAGATCCTCCTGCCCGGCATCGAGCTTGCGTCGGATCTCCTCGCGCCAGCTCGCAAACGCATCCGTCCAGGCCTCGATCGTCCAGCTGTAGCGGCCGAGCCGGTCGACGGAGAACGCGCCCGCCCAGCGATCGCCGGCGACGTGCGCGTCGATGCGGACCATCGGGCTCTCGATCCACTTGCGCGATCCGGGGGCGCAGGAGCGCACCACCGCGCGCAGCACGTCATGGCCGTCAGAGAAGATGTCCGCGCTCACCGCCACGTCGTCGCCGACTGTCCGCTTCGACGGATAGCGGCCACAATCGATCATCGGCGCCGGGCTTCCGATCTGGATCCGGGGCGGCGGTTTGGCGTTCTTGGGCAAGGGCACTCCCTGACACTCTCTCCGTTTCCCGCGGTTCGTAACGTGACGGCACAGCTTCTCCAGCGCTCAGCAGGCGTCCAGCTGCATCCAACCAGCCTCGCCGCGGGGAGGCTGGGCGACGACGCCTACCGCTTCGTCGACTGGCTGGCCGACGCGGGCCAGACGTGGTGGCAGATGCTGCCGCTCGGCCCGCCCGACCGCGCTCGCTCGCCGTACAAGGCGGCGTCGGCATTCGCCGCCTGGCGCGGCCTGCTGGCCGAGCCCGCGGCGCTGGTGTCCGACGACGATATCGAGCAGTTCCGCGCCGCCGAGTCGTTCTGGATCGCCGACTGGGAGGCGGTCGCGGGCGGTCGGCGCGCGGTCGCCGACCAGGTCCGCTTCTCGCGCGAGTGGGGCGCGCTGCGGGCGTACGCGAACGAGCGCGGCGTGCGCCTCATCGGTGACGTGCCCATCTACGTCGCGCCCGGCAGCGCCGACCACCGCGCGCATCCGGAGCTGTTTCGCAGCGGCGAGGTCGCGGGTGTGCCGCCCGACGCCCTGAGCGCGACCGGACAGCTGTGGGGCAACCCGCTGTACGACTGGCCTGCGCTGCAGCGCCGCAACTACCGCTGGTGGACCGAGCGCCTGCGGCGCACGTTCGCGATGTTCGACGTCACGCGGATCGACCACTTCCGCGGGTTCGTCGCCTACTGGGCGGTGCCCGAGGGCGCGACCGACGCGCGCGGCGGGCGCTGGCGCCGCGGCCCGGGACGCGCGGTGTTCGACGCCGCCGCGCGGGAGCTCGGCGAGCTGCCGGTGATCGCCGAGGACCTCGGCGTCATCACGAAGCCGGTCGAGCGCCTGCGCCGCTCGCTGGGCTTCCCGGGGATGGTCGTCATGCAGTTCGGCTTCGATCCCGACGACCCGCACGGCCCGCACCGCCTGGAGAACCACGAGACCAACAGCGTCGTCTACACCGGCACGCACGACACCGACACGCTGCGCGGCTGGTGGGACGCGCTGCCGGACGCGACGCGCGCGGCGGCTTGGGATGCGATCCACGCCGGCGGCTTCGAGGAGCGCGACCCGTGGTGGTCGATCATCCGCCTGGCCTACTCGTCGCCGGCGCGGCTGGCGATGATCCAGGCCCAGGACGTGCTCGGCCTCGGCAGCGAGGCGCGGATGAACATCCCGGGCCGGGCGACGGGATCGTGGCGCTGGCGGATGGCGCCGGGGGCGCTGACCGCCGAGCATGCCAAGCGCCTGCGCGCGGCGGCGGAGGAGGCGGGGCGGGCGTAAGCGACGTCACGACTAGACTGGCCGCCGCCATGGCTGCTCCCGCCAGCGCGGACGCGATCCGCGACGTCAACACGCGCTACCACGACGCGGCGGCCGAGCACTACGACACGAAGTGGGGTGTCGACTACGGCGAGATCGGGCGAAACCAGGTCCGCGGCAAGCTGCACAAGCTGCTCGGAGCACCGCTGCCGACGTTCGGCCGCTCGCTGGAGATCGGCGCCGGCACGGGCTACTTCACGCTGAACATGCTGCAGGACGGCGTCGTCGGCGACGCGGTCGCCACGGACATCTCGCCCGGCATGCTCGACGCGCTGCAGGCCAACGCGCAGCGCATCGGTGTGACCGTCGATACCGTCGCCTGCGACGCCGAGGACCTGCCCTTCGACGACGACTCGTTCGACCTCGTGCTGGGCCACGCCGTCCTGCACCACATTCCCCGCCTCGATCGCGCGTTCGCCGAGTTTCGCCGGGTGCTGCGTCCCGGTGGCGAGTTTCTCTTCGCCGGCGAGCCGTCGCAGACCGGCGACCGGATCGCGGCGTACCCCAAGCGCGCGGCGCTCGCCGGTGCGCCGCTGTGGCGCAAGCTCATCCGCGCCCGCCCGGCCGGCGGCTACGGCGTCGACGAGACGCGCGGCGACTGGCCGAGCGAGCCCGCCGGCCTCGACGGCGAGTCGCTCGAGCCGTTCGTCGACGTGCACGCCTTCACGCCCGAGGAGGTCGCCGCATGGGCGCGGCGCGCGGGCTTCGAGAACGTCCGCGTGCGCGGCGAGGAGCTGCTCGCGAACTGGTTTGGCTGGATGAACCGCACGCTCGAGGCGACCGCCCTGCCCGAGGACATCCCGTGGCTCTGGCGCCAGTACGCGTTTCGCGGCTACCTGGCGCTGCAGCGCGTCGACGTCGCGCTGCTGGAGGGACGACTGCCCGCGCAGGTCTTCTACAACCTCATGGTGGCCGGGAGGAAGCCGCGCTGAGCGCGCCCGCACAGCCCTGCCGGAAGGGGCTCGTCGCGCTCGGCGACAGCATCACGCTCGGCGAGGGCTCGATGGCGCTCGGCATCACGCCGCTGTCGTGGGCGCAGTGGCTGGCCAGGGCGCTCGACCTGGCGTACACCTCCTACGCGTTCAACGGGGCGACGACCGCGGAGATCCTGCACGAGCAGCTGCCGCGCGTGCGCTTCGAGTACGACGTGGCGACGCTCTACGCGGGCGTCAACGACGTGCGGCGCCCGGACTTCGACGCCGCCGCCTACGAGCGCGACCTCGACGCGGTCGCGGCCGCCCTGGCGGCACGCTCGGCGCGGCTGCTCATGCTCACGCTGCCCGAGGACCTCGGCCGCCCGACGTCGGCGCCCAAGCCGGTCGCCGCCAACGCCGCCGTGCGCCGCGTCGCCGCGCGCCACGGCGCGGTGATCGCCGACCTGGCCGACTTCGGCGGCTGGACGCTCGTGCAGCCCGACGTCGTGCACCCCACGCCGCTGGGCCAGGTCGAGATGGCCGATCGCGCGGCGCGCGCGCTGGACTGCGCGATGGTGCCCTCCGACCTCGTCCGCGACAGCCGCGGCCACGCGCTGCGCTACGTCCCCGCCCATGCGCGCGCCGTCGCGCGCAACCTCGCGCGCCGGGCGCGGGAGCGGGTGGTCCCGCCGCGCTGAGTGCGTCTTGATGGCATAGAGGGCGAGTTCGGCGACCGGCCAACCGCCACAGGCCGGCGCGGAGCCCGCGTAGCATCCGAGGCCGATGGCGCTCCGGCGAACGACGCGGACGGTGCTGCGCCAGCCCGGCATCCGGGCCGGTCGCGGCATCGCGCTCGGTCGCCGCGTCCGGCTCGAGGTGGGCGCAGGCGCGCAGCTCGTCATCGGCGACGGCTGCCGGATCGGAGACCGAACGCGGATCGTGGTGCAGCAGGGGCGCGTCGAGCTCGCCCGCGGCGCCCGACTCGGGGAGCGCTGCACCGTGGTCGCACACGCCGCTGTGACGATCGGCCCGGACGCCTGGCTGGAGGACGGCGCGGTGCTCGTCGACTTCGACCACGTCATCGACGACGTCGAGCTGCCGACCCGCGCTCAGCCGCTCGTCGCGACGCCGATCGTCATCGGCGAACGCGCGCGGATCGGGCTGGGATCGGGCGTCCTGCGGGGCGTGACCGTCGGCGCCGGCGCGGTCGTGGGCCCGCACGCCGTCGTGACGCGCGACGTCGCGCCGGGCGCGACGGTCGGCGGCGTCCCTGCGCGGCCGCTCGCGGACCTCGAGGCGTGAGCGCGCGCGAGCGGATCGGCAGCCGTGCAGACGTCGGAGCGCTTTCGCCGGGCAGGCTCGACGTCGCTCGCGAGATCAAACCAGGCGACGCGGTCGACCTCCGCGAAGCGCTGCCGGCGACCCGACCGCGGCGGCCATTCGATCTCGAACGTGCCGGGCACGATCGCGGCCGGGTCGAAGTCGCCCTGCAGCGCGAACGCGATGACGCGCTTGCCGGCCTTCTGGCGGATCTCGCCGAGCTCGATCGCCGGCCCGTCGGGCGGGGAGTGACCCAGCTCCTCGGCGAACTCGCGCAGCGCGCCGGCGAGCGGGTGCTCGCCGGCTCGCCGGGCTCGAGCTCGCCCT
>JAHWJM010000215.1 GCA_019348435.1 Actinomycetota bacterium | reverse complement strand
CACCGGCGGACAGGTCATCTCCGAGGAGGTGGGGCTCAAGCTGGAGAACGCCACGCTCGACCTGCTCGGCACCGCCCGCAAGATCGTGGTGACCAAGGACGCCACCACCATCGTCGACGGCGGCGGCAGCGACGCCGACGTCAACGGCCGCATCCACCAGCTCCGCAGGGAGATCGAGGACACCGACTCCGACTACGACCGCGAGAAGCTCCAGGAGCGCCTGGCCAAGCTGGCCGGGGGCGTGGCCGTGGTCATGGTGGGCGCCGCCACCTAGGTGGAGCTCAAGGAGTAGAAGCACCGCATCTAAGACGCCCTGTCGGCGACCCGCGCCGCCATCGAGGAGGGCATCGTGCCCGGCGGCGGCACGGCCCTGGTGCGGGCCCGCAGCGCGGTCGCCGCTCTCGAGCTCGAGGGTGACGAGGCCACCGGCGCCACCATCGTCTACAAGGCGCTGATCGCCCCGGCGTACTGGATCGCCTTCAACGCCGGCCTCGAGGGCGCGGTCGTCGTGCAACGACGTCCGCAAGGCGAAGAAGGGCCACGGGCTGAACGCCGCCACGAACGAGATCGAGGATCTCGTCGGCGCCGGCATCATCGACCCCGCCAAGGTGACGCGCTCGGCGCTGCAGAACGCCGCCTCGATCGCGAAGAACATCCTCACGACCGAGGCGATCGTCTGCGAGATCGAGGAGAAGGGCAACGGCGGCGGCGCCATGGCCGGCATGGGCGACGGCGGCATGGGCGGCATGATGTAAGCAAGGGCCGCTCTGCGGTGTCGTCGTCACGGCACCAAGTGGTTTTCACAGAGGGTCCGGCTTGCGCCGGGCCCTCTGTCGCTGCGGACCCGATAGGTTGCGGCCCCGGGCATGAGTCCAGCGCCCACCACTCCCCGGCTCACCGCCCGTTGGCCTGCTTCGGCGCTCGTGCTGCTCGCGCTCGCGCCGGCCGCCGCCCCCGCCCGCGCCGACGCCGCCGGCTGGCGTCTCGAGCCGATCGCGGCCGCGACAGGCGTCGCCGAACTGCACGAGCTGGCCTTCGACGCGCGCGGCAACGGGCTGCTGAGCTGGGACGGCGCCCAGCGCGTCCACGTGGCGCCGGTGTTCGGCGGCCTCGCCACGCGTGGCCCGTCGGGACACTGGCAGCGCGCGACGGATCTCGCGGCGATCCAGCCCGCGACGATGCAGGTCCACCCGTTCGGCTCTGCCCGCGCGCTGCTCGTAGCACGCGAGGAGCGCTCGGCGAACACGCGGCGCCGGCTGATCATCGCCGAGGGGCGGCCCGCCGGCGGCTTCGACGTCTTGAGATCGCTTGACGACTTCGTGGTGGAGCACTGGTCGGCGGTCAACGGCAGGGGCGACGCGATCGTCGCGTGGACGAGCGAGCGCTTCCCGTTCGTGCGCGTCGCACAGCGCCCCGCCGGCGGTCGCTTCGCGCCGATGCGCGAGCTCGCCGTGGGCAAGACGGCCGCCGTGGCGATCAACGAGCGCGGGGACAGCGCCCTGATCTGGCGCTCCGGCACGCGGCTCGCCGGACGCGTCCGGCGCGCCCGCGGCCAGTGGAGCCGGACGGTGCGCTTCGGCCTCCCGCGCGCGATCGATGGCCTACGGCTGTCGGTCCTCGTCGCGCGCAACGGGCGTGTCGTCGCCACCTGGGGCAGCCGGGGGCGTCGCTGTGGGGTCTCCGTCCGCGACCGCGCCGGGACGTGGCGAAGCCGGACGCTCGAGCGCCGCTGCGCAGCGACCGGCGTCGCCACGCGGTCGGCGCCGGTGGTGCCCCTCGCCGACAATCGCGGCGCGACGTACGTCGCGTGGACCGGACGCACCCGCGGCGGCCGGCGCGCGGTGAAGCTCGCGCGCGTCCGGACGAGTGGCGATGAGATCGCCGGAAGGGCGCTCGTGCTCTCGCACGAGCGCCGCGCGGTGCTCGACGACGCGGCCGGCGACCGGCGGGGCGCGCTGGCGATCACCTACACCGCGCCGCGCCCGACGGCGGCGCGGCCGCTGCTGTACGCCACGTTCGCTGCGCTGCGCCGCCGCGGCGGCACGTTCGGCCGCCCAGACCGGTTGACGCGCAGCAACGTGTTCGCCGCCGTGGGCAGCCGCGTCGCCTTCCAACCCCTGACCGGCGAGCCGATCGTCGCCGTGCGGTACCTCGTGGGCCGTACGGTGGCCGTCGCTGCGGCCGTCGGCCCGCCGGCGCCTGCCCGGTGACGGTGGCCGCAGCCGAGCTCATGCTGCGACCCGCCGACGAGCTCGCGGGGCTCGGGCGCAGCGGCGAGCTTGCGGCCCGCGAGCTCGTCGACGCGTCGCTGGCCCGGATCGACGCGCTGCAGCCACGCGTCAACGCCTTCGTCGACGTCGACGATGAAGGCGCGCGCGCCACGGCGGCGGCGATTGCGCCCGGGGACGAGCGCCCATTCGCCGGCGTGCCGATCGCGATGAAGAACAACCGCGCCGTCGCCGGCCTGCGGCTGACCACCGGCGCCACGCTGTCGGGCGACTTCAGGCCCCCTCGCGACCACAACGTCACGCGCCGCCTGCGCGCCGCCGGGTTCGTCATCGTCGGCACGACGACGCTCCCCGAGTGGGGCATCCTGCCCGTCACGGAGGGCCGCCGGTTCGGCCCGACGCGCAACCCCTGGGACCTCGCGCGCACGCCGGGCGGCTCCTCCGGCGGATCGGCGGCCGCCGTCGCCGCCGCGATGGCCCCGCTCGCGCACGGCAACGACGGCGGCGGGTCGCTGCGGATCCCGGCGGCCTGCTGCGGGCTGGTGGGCCTCAAGCCGCAGCGCGGCCGCGTCTCGCACGCGCCGGACGTCGGCGAGCAGTTCCTCGTGACCGATGGGGTCCTGACCCGCAGCGTGCGCGAGACCGCGCTGCTGCTCGACGTGCTCGCCGGTCCCGAGGTCGGCGATGCGTCGTGGGCGCCGCCGCCGCCTGAGCCGTTCGCCGCCACGGCGGCGCGCGAGCCCCGCCGGCTGCGGATCGGCGTCACGACGCTCATGCCGCTGCTGAAGACCGACCTGCATCCGGCCTGTGCGCGCGCCGCACACGACGCGGCGCGCCTGCTCGAGGGCCTAGGCCACGAGATCGAGGAGGTGCAGCCGCCCTGGCAGCAGCCGGCCCTGCTCGAGCTCTTCACGCACGCGTTCGGCCCCGCGATCTGTGCCTCGATCGCCAACGCCGCGCTGCTCGCCGGCCGCGCCCCCCGCGAGGAGGACATGGAGCCGTTGAGCTGGGCGCTGTGGAGGCTGTGCAATGCCATCACCGCGGTGCAGGCGACGGTCGCAAGCTACCGGCTGCAGGCGTTCGCGCGTGCGGTCACGACGTGGGCGGCGCGCTACGACGCACTGCTGACGCCCGCGCTCGCGCAGCCGCCGCTGCCGGTCGGGGAGCTCGACCCGTGCGGCCCCGACCCGCTCGGCACATTCGAGCGCTCCGGCCATTTCACGCCGTACACCGCGATCAGCAACGTCACCGGCGCACCGGCGGTCTCGCTGCCGCTCTACACGTACGACGACGGCCTGCCGCTCGCCGTGCAGCTCATCGGCCGCCCGGCGCAGGAGGGCGCGCTGCTCGCGCTCGCGGCGCAGGTCGAGGCCGCGGCGCCCTGGGCGCATCGCGCCGCGCCGCTCGCGCTGGACTGAGCTCAGACGCCGAGCACCTCGGCCATCGCCCGCGGTGTCACCCCGAGGGACTCGGCATCGGCGCTGCCGTGCGGCGAGGTCATCGAGACCTCGAGCAGCTCGGCCTCGTCCCACGTAGCCGGCGTGCGCGACTGCATGAACGTCTCGAGGACGCGCAGGGCGCGGCTGACGAGCGGCGTCGGCACGTTGACGAGCGGGCGCGGCCGCCCGGCGGCGCGCAGCACGATCTCGGCGATCTGGCGGTAGGAGAGGGTCTGCGGGCCGGCGAGCTCGTAGCGCCGCCGGCCGTCACCCGGTCCCGCGAGGCCGGCGGCGATCGCCTCGGCGACGTCCTCGGCCCAGATCGGCTGGTAGAGCGCCAGGCCGCGCCCGCTGACCGGCACGGCCGGGAGCACCATCGCCATCCGCTCCAGCAGCGTGAGAAACGGGTCGCCCGGTGCGTAGTACAGCGAGGGCGCGAAGACGGTGTGGCGCACGTCGGAGGCCAGCACGGCGCGCTCGGCGAGCGCCTTGGCGCGCAGGTAGCGCGTGCGGTCGTGGCTGACCGCGCCGAGCGCGCTCGTGAAGACGAAGTGCTCGACCCCCGCGCGCTCGGCGGCCTGCACCATCCGCCAGGTGGCGATCCCGTTGAGCTCCTCGATCGAGCCAAGCGGCTGATCGCGGATCGCGCCGGCGAGATGCACGACGGTCCGCACCCCGCGCATGGCGTTGCGAAACGAGGGCGGGTCGGCGAGATCGCCGAGCGCGATCTGCACGCGCACGCGCTCGGAGCCCAGGCGGCGCGGATCGCGCACGAGACAGCGCACCGGCTCGCCCGCGGTCGTCAGGCGGCGCAGCAGCGCACGCCCGACCAGACCCGTGGCGCCCGTCAGCAGAAGCACGCGGCAGCGGGGGTCCAGAGCACCCGCTGGATACTATGTCCGGCCGGTCCGGCCTCAGACGACAGCGAAGGAAACGACTGCTTCATGGCATACGTGATCGCCGAGCCTTGCATCGGCACGAAGGACAACTCGTGTGTCGAGGTGTGCCCCGTCGACTGCATCCACCCGACCACCGACGAGCCCGACTACGACAGGGTGGAGATGCTCTACATCGACCCCGACGAGTGCATCGACTGCGATGCCTGCGTCGAGGCGTGCCCGGTCGATGCCTGCTTCGCCGAGGATCAGCTTCCGGAGGAGTGGCAGAGGTACACGCAGATCAACGCCGACTACTTCAAATCGGGGGCGTAGCACCCAGCTCGATAATCTGTGCTTTCTCGATCAAGTATCGCCCTTACGAGGAGGCCATGGCATGAGCGTGACCGACGAGCTGCTGGAGAACGCGAAGGCGTACGCCGAGAGTTTCGACAAGGGCGATCTGCCGATGCCTCCCGGCCGGAAGATCGCGATCGTCGCCTGCATGGACGCGCGCCTGAACCCGTACGGCCTGCTCGGCCTGCAGGAGGGCGACGCGCACGTCATCCGCAACGCCGGCGGCGTCATCACCGACGACGAGATCCGCTCGCTCGCGATCTCGCAGCGGCTGCTGGGCACCGAGGAGATCGTGCTCATCCATCACA
>JAHWJM010000214.1 GCA_019348435.1 Actinomycetota bacterium | reverse complement strand
CGCGACGTCGCCGTCGCCCGTCGCGTCGACGATCACCGGCGCCTGTACGACCAGCGGGCCGGATTTCGTCTCGAGCACGACGCCTACGGGTCGGCCCGGCTCGCCGACCACGCCGGAGGCGAACGCATGCAGCAGGTAGCGCACGCCGGCCGCGTCGAGCAGGTCGAGCGCGGCGGACTTGTAGGCCTCGGGGTCGATCGGAACCGTGTAGCCGGTCTCCTCGCTCGGGGCGATGGCGCCCCGCCTGCGAAGCAGCTGCTCCATGAGCTCCAGCAGCGCGCCCGCCACGACGGGCTCGCCCGGCCCGTGGTCGCCGGGCAGCAGCCGCAGTGGCTCGTCGTCGCCGCGCGCACGCGCGCCGCGCACCTCGTTGTGCCACGACATGAGCGGCATGACGAGCGCCACCGTCGCGTTGCCGCCGAGAAATCCGTAGCGCTCTGCGAGCAGCACGTCCGCTCCGGTGCGCGAGGCCCCGACCGCGGCTCCGATCCCGGCCGGCCCGCCGCCGACGACGACGACATCCGGGCGCGCGGCGACGGTCGCTCGCCGGGCCGGCAGCGTGAACTGCGCCGGGCGTTCAGGACGCTGCAGCGGGGGCATGGCGATCGAGGAGATCGACGATCAGGCGCACGTTCTCGCGCGCCGCCTCCTGCAGGCTCGGCAGACGCTCGCGAACATGCTCGACCTGCTCGTCGCGGCCGTCCCAAAGGCGATCGATGTGCGACAGCAGCGCACCGGCGTGACCCGACCGCTCCGGGTCCGGGGATCGCACCTCGAGCGCCGCGAGGAAGTCGCGCACCTTCGTCGCGTAGGGCAGCGCAGCGACGGGCAGGCCCGCCGTCGCCGCGAACAGCAGGAAGTGCAGGCGCATCCCGACCGCCATGTCGAGATGCTCCATCAGGCCGAGCAGCTGGCGCGGGCCATAGCTGCGCTTGAGCACCCAGGCGTTCTCGGGCAACGCCATCCGACCCACGACGCGATGCGCCTCGCGGATGTCCTTGCGCTCGAGCGCCACGAACAGGACCTGCGCGTCGAAGCGGTCGACCATGAAGTCCGCGGCGTTGGCGAGCAGCGCGTGATACTCGCCGGCCTGCGTCTCGGACATTGCGCTGCCCGCCTCGCGCACGGACATCCCGATGAGCCGCTGGCTGCCGGACAGCCCCTCGTGCTCGAGCATCTCCTGCGTGAACCGCTCTGGCTCGAGCAGCAGCGCCGGATCGGCGGTCACCGCGATGTCGCGCTGCACCCCGCTCTCCTCGAGCAGCCGCTTCGCGGCCTTCTCCCGCACGGTGATGAGCTCCATCTCGTTGAGCACGTCGGCCACCGCCTCGCGCTCGGCGGGGCGCTCCAGCGGGCCGGCGCCGACAGCGTAGGTCGCGGTCGCGACGCCGGCGTCCTGGGCAAAGCGCACCAGGCGCAGATATGAGCCCGCCTCGTCGTCGTAGAGGATGCCGCCCCCGCCCAGCAGCAGGAGGTTCATGCGCTTCATCTCGGCCTCGAGCTCCTCGCGCACCGCCTCACGCGCCGCCACGACGCGGTCGACGTCGTGATGGCGACGCGTGTGGTCGCGGTCGCGCGAGAACACGACGATCTCCACCCCCGGCACCGCCTCGCGCAGCTGCGTGATGGCCACCGTGAGGATCGCCTCATCGCCGGCGTTCAGGCCGCCGTAGGAGCCGATCAAGCCAACCACCCTCGCCATCTCCGCTCCATTACCCGCCGCGCGCGCCCGCTTGTCGTTCGCTCGCCGCCGGGCGGTGCGCAGCCGGCTCGCCCTCAGGCCGCCGCCACGCCCTCGTCCGCCAGCAGCCGGTCCGCCACCGACCGCAGATCCGAGTCCAGGTGGCCGCACAGCACGTCGCGCAGCAGCGCGCGCAGGTGGTCGGTGATCTCCGCGAGCAGCTTCTCGACACCGCCGTCGGTCGGCGCCAGGCCGGCGATGATCGACCGCTCGAGCGACGCGGCGTGGGCGACGCGCTCGGTGATCCGCAAGCGCTCCTCCGGCATGGCGCACAGCGCGGCGACGCGACCGGCGAGGCGTCCGCTCTGCGGCCCCTCCGGCTCGAGCAGCGCGCGCAGCGCGAGGAGGTGGTCGGTCAGCGCCTCGACCGCGCTCGCGCGCTCGCAGCCGAGCTCGAAGCGGCGCAGCGCCCACGCCAGCTCTCCCGAGCGCGGCGTGCGGCGGGCGATGAGGTTGCAGAAGGCGCGCAGCTCGTCCTCGGCGTCCTCACCGATCAGCAGCACGCCGTTGGCGCGGCCGGTCGTCCCGAGGGCGCCCGGCGACCAGGCGCCGCCGCCGGTGCGCTGCCAGGCGACGGGGCCGAGCGCGACGCGCAGCGGCTCGTAGAGGCGCAGCGCCGTCAGCAGGCGGCGAAAGCGCACGGTTGCCTCCCTGAACGGCGCGGACGCGGCGGGATCGTCGGTCAGCGTCAGGCAGGCGAGCACGCAGGGCTCGTCGGCGCCGGCGGGCCAGATCGCCTCCGGCGGCGCGTCGGGCAGCTCGTCGCCGCGGATGAGCGACAGCCCCTGGCCGAGCGGCACCTCGGCCGAGACGAGCTGCAGGCCGAGCAGCGGCGCCACCACGACGCACTCGGCGCGCCCGTCGAGCAGCGCGTCCTCGAGCTCGCTGTAGGCGCGCTCGAACCGCTCGGGCGTGATCACGAAGTCCGTCGTCTCGCTGAAGACGCGGCTGACGAAGACGCGCAGCGCGACATCGGCGCGCTCCCGCGGCTCGGCCGGCACGCGCGGCTCGGACTGCTCGCGCAGGTAGTCGCCGACGCCTTCCAGCGCCGCCAGCGCACGCGACGCGGCCGGATAGGAGGGCAGCAACTCGAGCAGGCCCTTGCGGTCGCGGATGAAGGTCTCCGTCAGCGGCCGGTAGCAGTACAGCGGCGTGTCGCGGCGTGCTCCGCGCGACTCGATGATCTCGAACGGCACCTCGGCGCCGTCGGCGGTCGCTTCGGTGAGCTGCCACGCGGCCTCGTCGGCGAAGGCGCTGAGGGCGGCATGCAGGGGGCGGTGGCGCATGGCGGGAGGTTCGCCCCGCGCGAGAGGCCTCCTGCACGCTGCAAAGGTGCTGTCAGCACTTGAACGAGGGGACCCCAGCGCCGCAGCGCCGGGGTCGACCCAAACGCGGCCTTCAGGCGTCTGATAGAGCCGGAAGCTGGCTAGTCAGACTCGGGTGGATCGTCGATCAACCGGCCGCGCAGGATGATGTCGTGGCTCGTGACGATCAGGCCCAGCCGCTGGCCGATGCCGGCGATCGCGCGCTCGAGTTCGGCGTCGTCGAAGGGCACGACGTCGCCCGTCTCCTCGAGCACGATGTGGTGGTGGTGGTCGCCGGACGGATCGACCGGCTCGTAGCGCGCGACGCCCTCGGCGTCGAAACGGCGCAGCAGGCCGAGCTCGTGCAGGGTCTCGAGCGCGCGATAGACCGTCGCCGTCGAGCCGGCGCTGCCCTCCTCGCGAAGCCGGTCGGCGATCTCCTGCGCGGTCAGCAGGCAACTCTGGCGGCTGAGCAGCTCGACGACGGCGGTGCGCCCGGCGCTCGCGCGCAGTCCTGCCGCGCGCAGCACCGCGTTGGAATGCTGCACCCAGCGCTTGTGGGTCGTGTCGCTCATCGAGCGCATCCTGCCACGCTGCGTGACCCCGTGAGGGGCTGGGTAGGATGAACGCGGTTATGCAAGCGCCCGACGTCTCGGTGACGCCGGTCGCCCCACACACGAAGCCCGGCCGGCGGTCGGCATCACTGGACGGGCTGCGCGGCATGGCAGCCCTGGCGATCTTCGCGTTCCACGGATGGCTGTACACGATGCCGGAGCCGAACGCGACCGACCGCTCGTCCGTCGTCGAGTATGCGGTTCATGAGCTGCGTCTCGCGCTGGTCGCGTTCTTCGTGCTGTCGGGCTTCCTGCTCTTTCGCCCCTGGGTCGCCGCCGTGCTCGACAAGGGCAAGGCGCCCGACGTGCGCCGCTACGTGCGCGCTCGCGCCGTACGCGTCCTGCCCGCCTACTACATCGCGCTCACGGGCTCCGTCGCGCTGCTGTGGGGCCTGAACGGCACTCCAGGCCTGCGGCTTCCGCCGGCCGAGCAGCTGCCGCTGTTTCTCGTCTTCGGCCAGAACTTCTCCGCGGCGACCGTGATGAAGCTCAACCCCCCCATGTGGTCGCTGGCGGTCGAGGTGATGTTCTACGCGCTGCTGCCCCTGGTCGGCTGGCTCGCCCTGCGACTGCCGCCGCGGCCGCGGATGCAGGCGCTGGTACCGCTCGCGCTGCTGGCGATCGGGATGCTCTACAACTGGTCGATCGCCGGTCAGGGCCTCGGCATGACGTTCTCGAAGACCCTCGCCGCGATGCTGCCCTACTTCGCGCTGGGAATGCTCGCCGCACTGCTTCTGCACGGCCGCAGCATCGACCTGCGCCAGAAGCGCATGCTCATCACGACAGGCCTCGCGCTGATCGTCGTCGACGCCTTCGCGAAGGGCGCCGCCCCCGCCAACGGGATCGATGCGACAACCGCGTTCTCCATGCTGCGCGACCTGCCGTCGGGGGTCGGCTTCGCGCTGATCGTGTCTGCGCTCGCCGCCGCGCCGCAGGGGCGCCTGCTCGGCGGGCGGGCGCTCGTGGCGCTCGGGACGATCTCCTACGGCTTCTACCTGTGGCACGTCCCGGTACTCATGGTCCTGCGCGGCCACGGCCTGCTGCCGCTGGACCCGGTGCTCGGATCCGCAATCGCCTTCCTTCCGTCGCTGGCGCTCGCCGCGGTGAGCTGGGTTGCGTGCGAGCGTCCGGTTCTGCGCTGGTCGGCGCGCCGCGACCGCCGGCTGGCGAACGAGGCGGACGAGGAGCGGCTACGCCGCCGCGGCGTCGACCGCGCCGGCGGGCGCGAGGTCGGCGGCCGGGAGGTCAGCACAGTGCGCGCCTAGCCAGTGCGTGCCGTACGTGCGCATGCCGTCGATGATCGGCAGCAGCGCGCGGCCCTTCTCGGTGAGCTGATACTCCACGCGCGGCGGGACCTCGGGGAAGGTCTCGCGCTCGACGATGCCTTCCTCCTCGAGTGCGCGCAGGCGCAGCGAGAGCGTGCGGGGGCTGATGCCGGCCAGCGAGCGCTCGAGCTCGCAAAAGCGCGAGCGCCCCTCGGACAGGTCGCGGATGAGGAGCAGCGTCCACTTCCCGCAAACGATCTCAGCGGTCTTGCAGACCGGACAGGTATCGTCCTTGCCCATCACTTTACAGACTGAAGCAACGTGCTTGTGC
>JAHWJM010000213.1 GCA_019348435.1 Actinomycetota bacterium | reverse complement strand
CCTGGTTCATGCACTCGCCAGGCCTGAAGGTCGTCGCGCCGAGCACGGCCGAGGACGCCAAGGGCCTGATCATCGCGAGCATCCGCGATCCCAACCCGGTCATTTACATGGAGCACAAGAACCTCTACCGGCGCGTGAAGGGCGAGGTGGCCGACGGCTCCTACGAGACGCCGTTCAGCGCCCGCGTCGCGCGTGAGGGCACCGACCTCGTCGTCATCACGTACGGCCAGATGGTGCACACCGCGCTCGAGGCGACCGACGATCTCGACGAGGCGTCGATCATGGTGCTCGACCTGCGCTCGCTCGTCCCGCTCGACGAGCAGGCGATTCTCGCCGCGGTCCGCGAATGCTCGAAGGTCGTCATCGTCGACGAGGCCAACCAGACGTGTGCCGCGGGCGCCCAGGTCGCCGCGCTGATCGCCGAGTACGGCTTCGAGGACCTCGACGGCCCGGTCGTGCGCGTCGCCACGCCCGACGTGCCGATCCCGTTCTCGCCGCCGCTGGAGGCCGCCGTCCTGCCCTCCGCCGATCGCATCAGGGAGGCCTGTCGTCAGCTCCTCGAGTACTGATCCGGCGACCGTCGTGGACGTCACGATGCCGCAGATGGGCGTCTCCGTCGCGGAGGGCACCGTCGTCGAGTGGCGCAAGCAGCCCGGCGACTGGGTGCAGGCCGACGAGACGATCTGCGAGATCTCGACCGACAAGATCGACACGGAGGTCCCGGCGCCTGCCTCGGGGCGCCTCCTCGAGGTGCTCGTGGCCGTCGGGACGACCGTCGACGTGGGGGTGACGCTCGCGCGAATCGCCACCGACGCCCGACCCCGCGAGCCGCACAGCGCAGAGGACGATGGTCCGGCGGCGGCGGCGGCGGCGGGCGCCGGCGTGCCGGAGGCCGCCCCGTCCGATGCACCGACTCGTGCGCCGCGCGCGCCCGGTTCCGCGGCGCGGCGCTACAGCCCCGTCGTGCAGCGGATCGCCGAGGAGCACGGCGTCGACCTCGACGAGGTGCAGGGCAGCGGTCGCGACGGCCGGGTGCAGAAGAAGGACGTCATGGCGGTCGTCGCCGCGCGCGCCGGCGCCGCCGGCACGCCGGCCGACGGCGTTGCCACCTCCGACCCGTCGGAGCCGACCCTGCACATCGAGAGCCCCTACCGTCCCGGCGCCGGCGCCGCGGCGGGCGGGCCGTACACGCCGCCCGAAGGACGCCCGCTGTCGCGCATGCGCCGGGCGATCGGCGTGCACATGAAGCGCTCTCAGGAGATCGCCGCGACATGCACGACCTGGATCGAGGTCGACGTCTCGCGGATCGAGATCGCGCGCAAGAAGCTCGCGATCACGGCGCTGCCGCTGATCGCCCGCTGCACGATCGGCGCGCTCGTCGAGTTCCCGTTGCTCAACGCGTGGCTCGAGGACGACGTGCACACCGTCCACGAGCAGGTCAACCTCGGCATCGCGGTCGCGCTCGGCGAGGACGGCCTCATCGTGCCGGTCGTCCGCGGCGCGCAGGACCTCTCGCCGGAGGGGCTGTCGCGGCGCATCCGCGACCTCGCCAGCCGCGCCCGTTCGCGCGAGCTCACCCCCGACGACGTCCACGGAGCGACGTTCACGATCACGAATCCCGGCCAGTTCGGCTCGATGATGGCGACGCCCGTCATCGCGCAGCCGCAGGTCGCGATCCTCGACGTCGAGGCGATCGTCAAGCGGCCCGTCGTCGTCACCGACGCCTTCGGCGAGGACGCGATCGCGATCCGGCCGATGGTCATCCTCGGCCTCTCCTGGGATCACCGCGCGCTCGACGGCGCGCTCGCCGCCCGCTTCCTCGCCAGCGTCAAGCAGCGCGTGGAGAGCTACGAGCTCTGAGACTTCGGCGGATGGTCGCCGTGGCTACAGGTGCAGGTACTGCTCGAAGAAGTACCGCGTCGCAGGGATCAGCAGCATGTCTTGGTCGGCTCCCTCCGGACGCAGCGCGACGTCCACGCGCGAGCCGATGATGTAGCCGCGCAGGTGGTGACCGGCCTTCTCGTGATAACGCGTCAGCGCCTGGGGCGCGGTCATCGCCAGGTCGGGGTCGTCGCTCAGCACGCCGACGATGCTCTTCGTGCACTTCCTGCAGTCATACAGCGTCACGACGCCCGTCTCGTCGAGCGTCATCTCGTCGAGGCGCTGCTCGGTCCCGCACGAGCACGTGAGCAGGAAGTCGTGGTCGGTCGTTTCGGGACGGCCGGCGTCCCGAAACGGGTCGGCGTACCTCATGCAGCGAAGCCTAAGGGGCGCGAACGCAGCAGCCGCGAAGAGCGCGCCGGGAGGAGAGATCGGCGCGCCCTCCGCGAGAGCTGCGTGGGACTCGAGCGACCACCCGACCGGCGGCGGGAGGAGAGAGACGGCCGGCCGAGCGATGCCCGAGGGTGATGGCTCGACCATGGTGCACCAGTCCCATCCAGAAGTCCAATACCAGTCTTGGCCACTACTTATAAGCTGGGCGTATGGAACTGCGCCAGCTGCGCTACCTCGTGGCGCTCGCCGACGAACGCCACTTCACGCGCGCGGCCGCCCGCGAGCACATCGCCCAGCCCGCGCTCTCGCAGCAGATCAGGCGCTTGGAGGCCGAGGTCGGGCTGGCGCTCGTCGAGCGCACGACGCGCAAGGTGGCCCTGACCGGCGCCGGTGAGCTGCTCGTCGCCCGCGCCCGCCACATCCTCTCCGAGCTCGACGCGGCGCAGGCCGAGCTGCAGACGCTCGCCGGCGTCCAGGGCGGGCGCCTGTCGGTCGGGGCGCTGCACACGATGGGACCCGTGGACCTGTCGCTGCTGCTGGCGTCCTTTCACCGCAACCACCCAGCGGTCGAGCTGACGGTGCGCGAGCAGTCCAGCGAGGAGCTCGCCGAGATGCTGCGCGACGACGTCATCGACCTCGCGTTCCTCTCGGTCACGGAGCGCATCCAGCGCCGCGGCCTGGAGCTGCACCCGCTCGTCAGCGAGGAGCTCGTCGCCGTCGTCCCGACCCAGCATCCGCTCGCGGGCCGCGACGTCGTGCGCCTGGCGGAGCTCGCCGGCGAGCCCTTCATCGCGTTTCGCACCGGCTCGCGCCTGCGCGAGCTGCTGGATTCCGGCGCCGCCGGCGCCGGCTTCGACCCGCGCATCGCGCTGGAGTCCAACGAGAGCCGGCGCATTCGCAGCCTCGTCTCGGGCGGTCTCGGCGTCGCGATCCTGCCGCGCTCGGACGCCGGCGGCCCCGGCGCCCCCGTCTCGATCGCGCGGCTCGTCGAGCCCGAGATGCGCCGCGACGTCTCGCTGGCCTCGCGCGCGGGCCGGCGCCACTCGCCCGCGGCGACCGCCTTTCTCGCCCTCACGCGGCGCGTCTACGACGAACGCGAGCCGCCTGCGATCATCGAGCGATGACCGACGAGCTCTGGGTCTGCCATCTGCCCGCGACCGCGTACCGCGACGCCTTGGACCTCCAGGAGCGCGTCCGCGCGGCGCGCCAGGACGAGCGCATCCCCGACACCCTGTTGCTGCTCGAGCACCCGCCGGTCTACACCCGCGGGCGACGCTCGGATCCCACCGAGCTGACGATGGGTGAGGCCTGGTATCGCGAGCAGGGCATCGACATCGTCGACACGAACCGCGGCGGGAGGGTGACCTATCACGGGCCCGGTCAGCTCGTCGGCTATCCCATCATGCGCATCGCGGACGTGATCGCCTACCTGCGCACGATGGAGCGCGCGATCGTCGCGGCGCTCGCCGATGCCGGCATCAGCGCCCGGGCGCGCCCCGACGAGGGGCCCGACTTCACGGGCGTCTGGGCCGGGGAGCGCAAGATCGCCTCGATCGGCGTGCACGTCTCGCGCGGGGTGACCACCCACGGCTTCGCGATCAACGTCGACAACGACCTCGCGCCGTTCGGCTGGGTCGTGGCGTGTGGCCTGACCGGCGTGCAGATGACCTCGGTGCTTCAGGAGACTGGCGGCGGCGGCGGCACGCCGTTGCTGGCGACCGTGCGCGACGAGATGGCCGCGCGGTTCGCGCAGGCGTTCGAGCGCCGCCCGGTCGTGGTCGACCTCGACCGCGTCACGATCGCCGCCGCTGCCGCGCCGGCCGCGTGAGCCGCCTGCTCGCAGCCGCCCGCGTCCGAGCGCTGACCGCTCGGCGCCGCGGCAGCACGGTGCGGTGCCCGCTGTGCGAGCACGCCTTCGACCGCTTCAAGGACGAGTGGAATCGCCCGAACGCGCTGTGCTGGCGCTGCGGTTCGCACGAGCGCCACCGCGCGCAATGGCTGCTGCTCGACCAGCACCGCCCCGAGCTGCTCGAGGGCACGCGCGCCCTCCTGCACTTCTCGCCCGAGTGGTGCCTGCGCGACCGGCTGGGATCGCTCTCGCACCTGCGCTACGTCACGACCGACCTGGACCCGGCGCAGGACGTCGAGCTGCGCCTCGACGTCACTGCGACAGGGCTGCCCGACGGTGCCTTCGACGCCGTGATCTGCTCACACGTGCTCGAGCACGTGCCCGACGACGCGGCCGCGATGGGCGAGCTGCGCCGGGTGACGGCGCCCGGCGGCTGGTGTCTCGTGATGGTCCCGCTCGCGCTCGACCGCGCCACGACGTACGAGGACGCCTCGATCACGGCGCCCGAGGATCGCCGCCGCGAGTTCCTGCAGCACGACCATGTCCGCCTCTACGCGCCGGACATCGCCGAGCGCCTCCGCGCGGCGCGCTTCGCCGTCGAGGTCGTCGACATGGCAGCCGAGCTGGGCCCCGGTGGCGCCGCGCGCCACGGGCTGCTCGCCTCGGACCTGATCTTCCTGTGCCGCCCCGCCTGACCGCTACCCTCGAAGGAGCCCCCATGGCCCTCGACGAACGCAGGCTCTCCACGCGCTCCCGCGCCAACCCCGGCGGGATGGACGTCCTCAGCGTCCTCGGGCCGGACGTGCGACCGATGCGCGAGCGCAAGCCGCCGTGGTTCAAGGTCCAGGCCCCCGGCGGGGAGCGCTACCGCGAGCTGACGAAGCTCATCGCCGACGAGAACCTGCTCGGTGAGTTCGAGGCCGAGGCAGTGCGGGGGAAGACCCGACGCGCGAAGGGCGTCACGGATGGTTGAGACGATCGCCGGATCTGCGAGCTGGGTCGCCGACACGTTGACGGTCAGGAGGAACTCGTCGCCCCGGTGCCAGGACTTGGCCAGCCGGCACGCCAGCTCGAGCATCCAGGCGCCGATCGGCAGGATGAGGCCGGTTCCCTCGGCGACGTCGAGGAAGTATCCG
>JAHWJM010000212.1 GCA_019348435.1 Actinomycetota bacterium | reverse complement strand
TGCAAATGAGGCCGTTTCTTCTCTCTCCTCATGGATCATACCGGCGGCAGCTCCGCCCCGAAGACCCGCGCGGCGGTGAGGATCTGCTTCCGGAACTCTGCGCCGTGGTCCAGCCCCTCCAGGCGGGAGAGGTGGTCCCGGATCTCCGTCAGTGTTCTTTCATCCCCGGGGGAATCGAGCCAGCGGGCGAGCGCGGCGAATCCCCGCGCCAGCCAGACTTCTGCGACCGATTCGGCCCGCTCGGCGAAACGCGCGGATTCCTCGAATTGCTCCCGCGCCGCGAACTCATCCTTGATGACGAGCAGATGCGCGCCGAGTATCCAATGACCCCGGCACATCGGCAGGTCGCCTTTGTTCTGTTCCACGGCCAGCCGAAGGTTGAGGCGCGCCGCGTCCCGCCCCACCGCCGCCACGGTGGCCCTGTTGCGGAGCCGCCTGCCCGTGGGGGCGGTCATGGCCCCGGAGGACCATCGCATCCGCGACGCCGTGGTGCCCGCCGCCGGGGCGGTGGTGCGAGTCGGCGACCTGCGCATCGACGTGCTCGCCACCCGGCCCACCCTCGAGGCGGAGGTCTCCCGGGCACCGCCGGCTCCGGCCCCGATCTCGGTGACGGCGGTGGGCGACGCCGGCGTAGGGTCGCCCCGATGCGGCTCGTCCTCGGTGTGCGCACCTACGACCTGACGACGAGGGCACTCGTCATGGGCGTGCTCGACGCCCCTCGCCGTGGCTTCGTCTCCGACTCCTGTGCGGCCCACCTCGACGCCTGCCTGGGAGGGGCCGAGCGGCTGGTCGACGATGGCGCCGACCTGCTCAGCGTCCTGCACGCCGGCGACGAGAGCTGGCGCGCGTCGCTGCTCGGCGGCACCGAGGAGACGACGACCGGGCTCGTGCGCCTGCGCGCGCTCGAGCACGACGGCGCGCTGCACTGTCCCGTTCTCGCCGTCAACGAGTCGCTCACCGAGCGCACGTTCAACGACCGCTACGGCACCGGCCAGTCGACGCTCGACGGCATTCTGCGCGCGACGAACATGCTGTTGGCCGGTCATACCGTCGTGGTCCTCGGCTACGGCGCGACCGGGAGGGGGGTGGCACTGCGCGCCAAGGGGGCGGGCGCATCGGTGATCGTCTGCGAGGTCGAGCCGATGCGCGCGCTCGAGGCGCGCATGGACGGCTGCGAGGTCATGCCGGCGCTCGAGGCCGCCGCGCGCGGCGACGTCTTCATCACCGTCACCGGCGGCCGCGACGTCCTCACGCGGGAGCACTTCGCGGCGATGAAGGACGGCGCGATGCTCGCCAACGCCGGCCACTTCGACGTCGAGATCGCCGTCGGCCAGCTCGCCGACCTCGCGTCGGAGCGGCGCCAGGTGCTGCCGCTCGTCGAGCAGTTCGAAGTCGGCACGCGGCGGCTGAACCTGCTCGCCCAAGGCCGCGTCGTCAACCTCGCGGCGGCAGAGGGCCACCCCGCCGCCGTGATGGACATGTCGTTCGCCAACCAGGCGCTGTGCGTCGAGCACCTGGCGCGTCACGGCGCCGCTCTGCCGCCGCGCGTGCTGCCCGTGCCGCACGAGATCGACCGCGAGATCGCCCGCCTGAAGCTCGCCTCGCTCGACGTGCGCATCGACGAGCTGACCGTCGCGCAGCGCGAGTACCTGACCAGCTGGCGCAGCTGAGCTGGCGCGGCGCGCCGCCCACCGCCCGCTGCGGGGTAGGTTGCCTCCCGTGACCGACGACGACCCACTCCAGACCGCGCTCGAGAAGATGCGCGCCGACGGCGTCGCCGACGTGGCGCAGAAGACGTTCGCCCACTACTACGAGCGCCTGCGGGCCGGCGACAGCGGCACCCTGCCCGAATCGGAGATCGAGCCGGTCGAGGAGCTGCCCGATGCCGACGAGCTGCCCGAGGACGAGCCGGGCGCAGGCGAGGCGCTTGAGCAGACGGTCGTCATCAAGCTCAACGGCGGCCTGGGCACGAGCATGGGGATGACCGGCCCGAAATCGCTGCTCGAGGTCAAGGACGGGCTGACGTTCCTCGACATCACCGTGCATCAGATCCGCGATCTGCGCGAGCGGACGGGTGCCCGCCTGCCGCTGGTGCTCATGAACAGCTTCGCGACGCGCGAGGCCTCGCTGGCCGCGCTCGAGCCCTACATCGACCTACCGGTCGACGACGTGCCCGCCGACTTCCTGCAGAGCAAGGTGCCCAAGCTCACGGCCGAGGACCTCGCGCCGGCGCAGTGGCCGGACGACCCGGCCCTGGAGTGGGCGCCGCCCGGCCACGGCGACCTGTATCCGTCGCTGCTGAGCTCGGGCCTGCTCGACGCGCTGCTCGAGGGCGGCTACCGCTACGCGTTCGTGGCCAACGTCGACAACCTCGGCGCCGTCCTGGAGCCGCGCATCCTCACCTGGTTCGCCCGCGAGCAGATGCCGTTTCTCATGGAGGTGGCCGACCGCACGCCCGCCGATCGCAAGGGCGGCCATCTCGCCCGGCGGCCGGACGGCGGGCTCGTCCTGCGCGAGATCGCGCAGACGCCGGAGGAGGACGTAGAGGCGTTCCAGGACACGTCGCGCCATCGCTTCTTCAACACCAACACGCTGTGGATCGACCTGCGCGCGCTGGCCGACGTGCTGGCCGAGCGCGAGGGCGTCCTCGGGCTGCCGATGATCGTCAACCACAAGACCATCGACCCCGGCGACCCGCAATCGCCGCCGGTCATCCAGCTCGAGACGGCGATGGGCGCGGCCATCGACGTCTTCGACGGCGCGCGCGCGGTGCGTGTCGCGCGGGAGCGCTTCGCCCCGGTCAAGACGACCGACGACCTGCTCGCGCTGCGCTCCGACGCATACGAGCTGAGCGAGGGGGGACGCATCGTGCTCGCGGAGGCCCGCGCGAAGGCGGGCGAGGGCGCGCCGCTCGTGAAGCTCGACCCCGCGTTCTTCAAGCTCGTGCGCGACTTGGAGGAGCGCTTCCCGGCGGGGCCGCCGTCGCTCGTCGGGGCGCAGCGGCTGACCGTGCGGGGAGACATCGCCTTCGGCGCCGGCGTCGTCGTCCGCGGCGAGGTCAGCGTCGAACACAGCGGCGCCGGGCAGCGGCGCATCGACGACGGCACCGTGCTCGAGGGCTGACGCCGCCGGCAGGCGGTGCGGCGCCCAACCCGCACGTTGCAGGATGCGATCGGGCATCCTGGGGCGCATGACCGACCGCAGGTCCTCGCGATGATCGATCCGGCCTCGGGGGTGGGGGTGCTCGCCGCCCTGGCGGCGGGCCTCATCTCGTTTCTGAGCCCGTGCGTGCTGCCGCTCGTGCCCGGCTACCTGTCGGCGGTCTCCGGCGTCAAGCCCGCCGAGCTCGAGCAGGCATCGACTCGACGCGTGCTCGTGCCGGCGCTGCTGTTCGTCGCGAGCTTCTCCGCGATCTTCATCGTCCTCGGCCTCGGCGCCACGAAGCTCGGCTCGACGCTCAACGACAACCGCGAGACGCTCGAGCGCATCTCCGCCGTGGTGATCATCACGCTCGGCGTGTTCTTCCTGGCGACGCCGTTCATCGCGCGACTCGGCCGCGAGTGGCGCATCGACGCGCTCATGGAGCGCGCCGGCAACGGCGGCCCGCTGGTCGTCGGCGCGGCGTTCGCCATCGCCTGGACGCCCTGCGTCGGACCCACGCTCGGCGCGATCCTCACCGCCGCGTCGCTGTCGAACTCCGCCTCCCACGGCGCCTACCTGCTGGCCTGGTACTCCGCCGGGCTGGCCATTCCGTTCCTGCTGACAGCCGTCGCCTTCAACCGGATGACGACGCTCTTCGCCGTCGTCAAGCGCCACTACGCCGCGATCGTCGCGACCGGCGGGGCGATCCTCATCGTCATGGGCATCCTGATCTGGACGGGGGAGCTGACGCAGCTGAACATCGAGGCCCAGCGGCTGCTCGACAACGTCGGGCTGGACTTCCTCAACGGAATCTAGTTCGAGTCGGCGTAGCGCTCCGCGCGCTGGTCCTCGCGCTCGCTCTCGCCCAGCGCGCGGGTGAACAGGAACACGAGCGCGATGCCCATCACGATCGACTGCTCGAGCGCCATGATCAGCCCGCCGACGGCCTGGTCGGTCTCCGGCGACAGGCCCCAGTACCCGGGCTGGCGTTCGTAGAAGCCGTAGATCGCCTCGGGCGAGAAGGCGAGCAGGATCCCGAGCAGGCCGACGAAGACCTTCGTGGCCAGCATGTAGACCACGGGACCCATGCCGCCGAGACGCTGGCGGGAGCGGATCGGCGAGAGCAGGTGCCACCAGTACAGGCCGCCGGCGATGCCGAACGTCACGTGCTCGAGGACGTGCAGCACCGGCTGCTCGAGCGCCGCGTCGTACATCGCGGGGATGTGCCAGATCGCCATCGTGGCGACGTACAGCACGATCGCGAAGATGGGATGCGCGAACACGCCCGCGCGGCGCTCGATCCGCACGAGGCGTCGCGTCAACGGGCGCAGCAGCACCTTCGTGAGCCCCAGCAGGACGAGGATGGGGGCCAGGTCGAGCAGCAGGAGGTGCTGGACCATGTGCATGAGAAACAGCTGCTCGCCGAGGCGGTCGATCGGCGAGCACAGCGCGATCAGCACGAGCGCCATCCCGGCGAGGAAGCTCGTCAGGCGCCCGGCGGACCCGTCGATCTCACGCCAGCGGCGCACGTAGAGAAACGTGAGCGCCGCGACGAGCACGATCGCGCCCGGCTCGAAGGTCCAGCTGGCGTCGGGAGCGACGGCGAGGGGAGCGGCGAGGATGCCCGCGATTGTGCCAGCCCGGGGAGCGACTGCGCAGGATCGTTGCGATCCGCGCGCGCGCCGGCACAGGATGGGCGCGACGATGGCGCGGATGAGCTCGATGCTCGCGCAGATCGTCGCGCTCGCGGTCCCGCCGCGCTGTGTCGTCTGCCGGGCGACGGCGATCCGCCCCGCCGACGTCGTGTGCGCGAGCTGCCGGCGCGGGCTGCCGTGGATGGCGGGGCTCTGCTGCCCGCGCTGTGCGCTGCCGCTGCCGCATCCGCGCGGGCGCTGCCCGGCGCGCGACGCGCCCTTTGACCGCGCCTGGGCGGCGGTCGCCTACGAGGGGGTGGCGCGCGACGCGATGCACGCGCTGAAGTTCGGAGCGGCGCGCCCGCTCGCGCACGTGATGGCGGCGCAGATCGCCGCGAACGTGCCGCCGGCACTGCTTGCCCGACCTGGCACGATGCTCGTCGCCGTGCCTCCGCACCCGCGGCGACGGCGCGCGCGCGGGTTCGACCCCGCGCAGCTCGTCGCCGAAGCGCT
>JAHWJM010000211.1 GCA_019348435.1 Actinomycetota bacterium | reverse complement strand
GAAGTTGTCGGCGCCATCTTCTCCGAGCTCAACGAGCGGTTCGCCGAGCAGTACGCGCGGCTGTACCACGACCACCAGCGCACGCTCGAGTCGCTGACCGCCGCCGGCTACGAGCTCCCGCGCGACCTGCGCGCGGCTGCGCAGCTGACGCTGTCCGACGAGATCGAGCGGGAGTTGGCGCGCGCCGGCACCGACGGCGATCCGGAGGCATTCTCCACCATCCGGAACATCCTCGTCGTCGCGCGCGAGCAGCGTGAGGTGGTTGCGCTCGTACTTGAGCGCGTCGCCGGCGATGTCGTCGACGAGGTAGGCCTCGAAGCCGAGGATCGGCTTCACGCCGCGCTGCCTGCACGCCTTGTAGAACTCGACGGCGCCGTTCATGACGCCGTGGTCGGTCAGCCCGATCGCCGGCTGGCCGAGGTCGGCCGCGCGCTGGGCGAGCGCCTCGACGTTGCAGGCGCCGTCGAGCAGCGAGTACTCGGAGTGGACGTGGAGGTGGGCGCAGGCGGGTGCGGTCACGAGCGGCTGAGAATAGGCACCGCGGCGGCGGAACCCGCCGACGGCGCGCGGGTGTTCCCGCACGTTGCGTGCGCGGCTCTGTTGCAGCGACGGATCATCTGGGGCGGGATAGGCGTGACGGATCGGCGCCGGGTGCTGTCGCGTCGGCGCTGCGGGGGAGCGATCCGCCGGGGGTGTGTCGAATGAAGCACGCCTGGCGAGTCTTATTCGACACACCCCCCACGCACAGAGGTGACGCCGCGGGCGCCGACAGTCCTTCATCGCTGCTGTTCTCAGGCGCGGGCGCCCGGCGCAGCGCGCCGGCTCCCCATCACCGTCCGCCGCGCGCTATTCGGCGGCGGTGGAGTCGCGCCGCGCGGCCGCGACCGCGACGGTCGCCACCGCGGTCGCCACGAACGCCGCCGTCGCGACCCGACGCGACGGAAGCATCCGGCTGACGCGGCGGCGCGCGTACCAGCGCGCGCCCTGCCACACGACGAAGCCAAGCATCTTGTAACCCATACGCCGCAGGCTACCCCGCCGCGCGAACTCGCAACTACGAGTCGTCGTCGGCCGGGCCGGCGCCCGTCGGGTCGAGGTCCTCGCGCAGGCGGTACGCCATCCGCGACTGCAGCGACCACAACTCGATGAAGCCCGGCGAGGCCTGCTGGGAGAACAGCCCGCCCGACTCTCCGAAGGACGCCAGCGCCTGGTCGTACACGGCGTTGGGCGACGCGCGCGTGACGACGCGCGCCGAGCCCTTGTAGAGCTTCATCCCGATCGTCCCGGTGACCTGCTCGTTGACGCGTTGCATGAACGCGTCGATGTCGCCGCGCAGCGGCTCCCACCACAGCCCGGCGTAGACGAGGTAGGCCCACTGGCGCTCGAGCGACGGCTTGAACTGGTTCTGGTGGATCGTGCCGACGAGCTTCTCGAGCTCCGCGTGCGCCGGCAGGATGATCGCCGCCGCCGGCACCTCGTAGATGTCGCGCACCTTCAGGCCGACGATGCGATCCTCGATGTGGTCGACGATCCCGACACCGTGGCGGCAGCCGAGCTCCGCGACGCGCTCGAGCAGCGCGACGAGCCCCATGCGCTCGCCGTCGACGGCGACCGGCACGCCCTGTTCGAAGGAGATCTCGACGGTCTGCGGCTCGTCGGGCGCCTGCTCGGGCGGCGTGACGAGCTGGAAGACGTCGTCGTCGGGCGCGTGCGAGAGGTCCTCGATCCAGCGCCCCTCGGAGGAGCGCCCCCAGAGGTTGTCGTCGATCGAGTACGGCGTGACCTCGGTGCCGCCCTTGACGGGGATCCCGTGGCGGCGCGCGTACTCGATCTCCTCGTCGCGCCCCATCTGCCAGCCGCGCACGGGCGCGATGACCTTCAGCTCCGGGGCGAGCGTCGCGATCGTCGCCTCGATGCGCACCTGGTCGTTGCCCTTGCCCGTGCAGCCGTGGGCGATCGTGTCGCAGCCCGTCCGGCGGGCGTATTCGACGGCGAGCTTGGCGATGAGCGGGCGCCCGAGGGCGGTGAAGAGCGGATAGCCCCCGCCGTAGAGCGCGTTGGCCTTGATCGCCGGCAGGACGAAGTCGCGCGCGAACTCCTCGCGAGCGTCGACGGTGAAGCAGTCGACGGCGCCGATGCGCCGCGCCTTGCCCTCGATGACCTCGTAGTCCTCGCCCGGCTGGCCGAGGTTGACGGTCAGCGTGACGACCTCGGCCTCGTACTCGTCGGCGATCCATTTGAGCATGACGCTCGTATCCAGACCGCCGGAATACAGCAGCAGGACGCGACCGACCTCGCTCGGCTCGGCGAGATATGAGGCCGTTCGGGTGTGCGGCGTCTGGTTCGTGGTCTCGGCCATTGGGCGGGAAGCCTACGAGCCGCGCGTCGGCGGCGACTCGCGGGCACTTCTACAGGAGGGCCCGCAGCCGTTGCAGGACGTCGTCGACGTGCTCTTCGCCGATCGTCAGCGGCGGCAGCAGGCGCAACGTGGCCGGCCCGGTGGCGTTGACGACGAGGCGCTGCTCGAGCAGCGCGCGGCGCACGAGCTCGGGCGCGCCGCCATCGGCGAAGTCGCAGGCGAGCATGAGGCCGCGGCCGCGGACGGCGACGACGCCGGGCAGCGCCGCCAGGCCCTCGGCGAGGCGGGCGCCGAGCGCACGCACCCGCGCGAGCAGCGCCGGATCCTCGACGACGTCCAGGACCGCCAGCGCCGCGGCGCAGGTGACGGGCCCGCCGGCGAACGTCGAGCCGTGGTCGCCGGGCTCGAAGACGTCGGCGTAGCGCGGCGAGCAGATCAGCGCGCCGATCGGCAGCCCGCCGCCGAGCGCCTTGGCGGCCGTCATGAGGTCGGGCACGACAGCGGCGTCCTCGTAGGCCCACAGCGTGCCGGTGCGCCCGAGGCCGCACTGCACCTCGTCGAAGATGAGCGCCGCGCCGTGCTCGTCGCAGGCCGCGCGGGCGGCCCGCAGCAGCTCCTCGTCGAGCACCCAGACGCCGCCTTCGCCCTGCACCGGCTCGAGGATGACGGCGGCGGTAGCGGCATCGACGGCCCCCGCGACGGCCCGCGCGTTCGGCGCGACCGAGACGAAGCCCGGCACGAGCGGCGCGAACGGCGCCTGCTTGGATTCCTGCGGCGTCGCCGACAGCGAACCGTACGTGCGCCCGTGAAAGCCGCGGTGGACGGAGACGATCGTGCCCTGCGGCTTGGCCTTGCGCGCGAGCTTCAGCGCGGCCTCGTTGGCCTCGGTGCCGGAGTTGGCGAAGTGGACCTTGCCACCCAGCGAGCAGCGCGCGAGGCGCTGCGCCAGCCGGATCGCAGGCTCGCTGTAGAAGACGTTTCCGACGTGCACGAGCTGCGCCGCCTGCTCCTGGATCGCCGCCACGACGGCGGGATGGGAATGCCCCAGCGACGTGACCGCCAGGCCGGTCTGGAAGTCGAGGTACTCGACGCCCTCGGCGTCCCACAGCCGCGCGCCCTCGCCACGCACGAACTGCGCGGGCTGGCGGGCGTAGGCGGGGACGACGTGCTCGCGCTCGAGCGCCTGCAGCTCGGCGAGCGCGGTCATGTCGCCGGACGGATCTTCGTGCCGCTGCCGGCGTCGGTGAACAGCTCGAGCAGCAGCGAGTGCGCGACGCGCCCGTCGACGATGTGCGCGGCGCTGACGCCGCCGTGGATCGCGTCGACGCAGGCCTGCAGCTTCGGGCGCATGCCGCCGCCGACGGCCGGCAGCTCGGCCTCGACCTCGTCGGCGCCCGCCTGCGTGATGCGCGAGTCCGGGTCCGACGGATCGCGCAGCCAACCGGCGACGTCGGTCAGGAAGACGATCTTGTAGGCGCCCAGCTCGCGCGCGATCGCGCCCGCGGCCTCGTCGGCGTTGACGTTGTAGGACTCGCCCGCCGCGTCGGCGCCGACCGACGCGATGACCGGGATGTAGTCCTGCGCGATGTGGTCGATGACGTCGGCGTTGACGCGCGTGATCCGCCCGACGAGGCCGATGTCCTCGCCCGACGGCGCGGCCTGGCGCTCGACGCGCAGCAGCCGCCCGTCGTCGCCGCACAGCCCCACGGCCGGCTGGCCGTGGCGCCCGAGGCGCAGCACGATGTCCTTGTTGACCTTCCCGACGAGCACCATCTTGGCGATCTCGACGGTCGCCTCGTCGCTGACGCGCAGCCCGGAGACGAACTCGACGGGCATCTGCAGGCGCTCCATGTAGGAGGTGATGTCGGGCCCGCCGCCGTGGACGACGATCGGGTTCATGCCGACGTACTTCAGCAGCACGACGTCGCGCGCGAACTGCTCGCGCAGCTCGGGGTCGCTCATCGCCGCGCCGCCGTACTTGATGACGACGGTGCGACCGTGGAACTCCCGGATGTAGGGCAGCGCCTCGAGAAGAGTTCCGATGTCCCTCATGTCGTGTACTCCGCGTTGATGGTCACGTAGGCGTGGCTGAGGTCGGAGAAGAGGACCTCCGTCTGCACTGCCTGGGCCGGATCGGATACGGGCAGCCCGACCTCGTACTCGATCTCCGCCCCGCCGGCGGCCGCTTGCAGAGCGTCCTCGTCGTGCGGCGCGGCGACGCCGCCCGCGCAGACGGTGATCCCCTCGATCGCGATGTCGACCGCCAGCGGCGCCGCCCCCGGCAGGGCCTGCCCCACGGCCTGCGCGATCCGGCCCCAGTTGGGATCGGCGCCGTGCAGCGCGGTCTTGACGAGCGGCGAGTTGGCCACCGCCCGTGCGCAGCGCTCGACGACCTCGGCACCTGGCCCGTGGACGACGACGCGGCCGACGCGCCTGGCGCCCTCGCCGTCGCGCACGATCATGATCGCGAGCATCCGCAGCAGCGCGTCCAGCGCCTCGCCGAAGCGCAGCTCGTCCTCGCTCTCGGGCGCCACCGCCACCCCGCTCGCACCCGAGCACATGAGGATCACCGTGTCGTTCGTCGACAGCTGCCCGTCGACCGAGATGCGGTCGAACGAGCGCTTGACGCAAACGCCGAGCAGCAGCTCGGCGGTCTCCGGCGCGAGAGCGGCGTCGGTCTGCACGAAGCAGAGCATCGTCGCGAAGGCCGGCTCGATCATCCCCGCGCCCTTGGCCTGCGCGCTCAGGCGCACGGTGCCCGACGGCAGCGTCACGGTGAGCGTCGCGCGCTTGTGAAACGCGTCGGTCGTGACGATCGCCTCGCTGAACGCGTCCCCGCCGTCGGCGTCCAGTGCCGCCGCGGCCGCGGCCACCCCGGCTTCGAGCCCTGCCGTCGGCAGCGGCACGCCGATGACGCCCGTCGAGGCGACG
>JAHWJM010000210.1 GCA_019348435.1 Actinomycetota bacterium | reverse complement strand
GGCCCTACCGCGATCGCTCGCGCCACCGGCGCGGAATGGTCACCCGACGGGTGATCAAGGCCTTCGCCTCGATCGGCTGGGGGTGGGGCGGCGCTTGGACCGGCAACACGAAGGACTACATGCACTTCTCGGTCAACGGACACTGAGTCCGGGGGCAGCCTCCTTTGCGCGCGCGGAGGGGCGCTCTGCGACGTCGAAGCCAGCTTGCCCTTGGGAGGAGCCTCTGACGGACGCTCCCCGACCGACGGTGCGCGGTCCGTTCAGCCAGGTGCTCGCGCGAGCGTGGCGCGGTGGACGAGCCGTGCCTGGAGGACGTGTTGCTGTGGCGGCCGGTCTGGTCTGGTGATCCGCGCCAGGAGTAGATCGATTGCGGTCTTGCACATCTCCTGCAGGTCCTGCCGCACCGTCGTCAGCTTGAAGACCTCCCAGGATGCCATCGCGATGTCGTCGAAGCCGACGATGCTGAGCTGGTCAGGAACGCGGATGTCAAGGGCGCGGGCTGCGTTGAGCGCCCCGATCGCGATGACGTCGTTGGCACAGAACACGGCGGTCGGCCGCGGCCTGGTGGCGAGGAGCCCGCGGATCGCTCGATGGCCGGTCTCGTGGGCGAACGGGCCACGCCGCGTCGATTCGGGACGGAGGACGATCCCGTGCTTGTCGAGTTCCTGCCGAAAGCCGATCTCGCGGTCGCGCCCGGTGCTCGTGTTGGAGGGGCCGAAGATCGCGCCGATGGAGTGGTGGCCGTGGCCCACGAGCGCGGCGGCGATGGTTGCAGCGCCCTCGATGTTCGCCACTGAGCACGAGTCTGCGGCAACGCCGTCGACGATCCGGTTGAGCAGCACGAACGGGAAGCGGCGGTCCAGAAGCCGGGCAGGCAACTCGGAGTCGAGCAGCGTGGTCGTCAGCACGACTCCGTCCGTCGAGCCGTCGACGAGCCGCTCGAGGCGTTCGGGATCGCCGCGGCCGGGGGTGAGCACGACCATGCGATGGTCCGAGCGTTCGAGCCGGTCGTGCAGCGCATCGAGCAGCTCGAAGTAGAACGGGTTGCCGAGGTCCTCGACGACGACGCCAATCCGTCCCGAGCGCCGTGTCGAGAGGCTGCGGCCGCGCTCGCTGGGGACGTAGCCGAGCGCCTGGGCGGTGTCGAGAACGCGCTGCCGTGTCGCTTCGGCGACACTCGGGTCGCCGCGCAGCGCCCGTGAGACGGTCGGCTGCGAGACGCCCGCCGCCAGCGCGACGTCGTGACTCGTCGGGCGACGGTCGCCGTCCGTCGCGCCGCCGCGCCCGCGGCTGGGAACGTCGGTAGGGGGCCCTGGTGGTCGCACGGTTCGAATGCAACCACGGCCCGAGGTTGGACCGCGCTGCATACGTATGTATAGTGCCGAGTCCGCCCTCCGAGACGAGGCAGAGCGATCTCAGTCAGCTATCTGAAGGCGCCGAACGCAGTCACACCCGAGGCGACGGACGAGCTGCGCGCGCGGGTCAGCGAGATGCTGCGCGACATCGAGCGCGGCGGCATCGATGCCGTGCGCCGCTGGTCTGCGGAGCTCGACGACTGGTCGCCGAAGAGCTTCGTGGTGTCGAGCGACGAGATCGCGCGCGCCACCTCGCAGCTCGACGACGAGCTCGAGCAGCACATCGCGTTCGCCCAGGAGCAGGTTCGCCGGTTCGCGCAGGCCCAGCGCGACACGATGCACGAACTTCGCGTGGAGCCGGCCCCCGGCGTCGTCCTGGGCCATCGCCATATTCCCGTCGCGTCGGTCGGGGCGTACGTTCCCGGCGGGCGCTACCCAATGCTGGCTTCGTCGTTCATGACGGTGCTCGTCGCAAAGGTCGCGGGAGTGGAGCAGGTCCTCGCGTGTGCGCCGCCGCAGCGCGGCGGTGGGATCCATCCCGCGATGCTCCATGCCATGCACACGTCCGGCGCCGACGCCGTGCTGTGCCTCGGCGGCGTGCAGGCGCTGGCGGCGATGACGTTCGGCCTGATCGACGGGATCGCGCCGGTCGACATGCTCGTCGGGGCGGGCAACGCGTACGTCGCCGAGGCCAAGCGGCAGCTGTTCGGCCGCGTCGGGATCGACCTGCTCGCCGGGCCGACGGAGGTGCTCGTGATCGCCGACGGCTCGGCCGACCCGCGGATCGTCGCCGCCGACCTGCTCGGACAGGCCGAGCACGGCCCGAGTTCGCCGGCCGGCCTGATCGCGATCGGCGAGGACGTCGCGCGGGCGGTCGCCGACCAGGTCGACGAGCTGCTCGTGACGTGGCCGACGGCCGACGTCGCGGGCGTGGCCTGGCGCGAGCACGGGTGGATCGCGATCGTCGAGGACGACGACGCCGCGATCGCGCGCGCCGACGAGGCCGCCAACGAGCACCTCGAGGTGCATGTCGAGGACGCCAAGCTGGCGCTGTACCTCGAGCGACTGCGCAACTACGGCTCCCTGTTCCTCGGCGCGGAGGCGACCGTCGCCTATGGCGACAAGGCCGTCGGGACCAACCACGTCCTGCCGACCCTGCGCGGCGCGCGCTACACCGGCGGCCTGTGGGTCGGAAAGTTCCTCAAGACCTGCACCTATCAGCAGCTGACGGCCGAGGGCACGCGCCATGTCGCACCGGCGGCCGCGGCGATCTCCACGGCCGAGCGCTTCGGCGGCCACGCGCTGACGGCGACGATGCGCCTCGAACGTGCGGCGCAGACGCCGTGAGCGAGGCGCGCTGGCGCCTGGACGGCCGCGTCGCTCTCGTCACCGGCGCAGGGCGAGGGCTCGGCCTCGGCTGCGCACACGCCCTCGCGCAGGCCGGTGCCGAGGTCGTGCTCGTCGCCCGCACGCCCGCCGACCTCGAGGCGGCGGCATCGGCGATCATCGATGCCGGCGGAACCGCGCACGCGCACGTCGCGGACGTGACCGACGAGCAGCAGGTCGCCGGCGCGGTGGCGGCGGCGCAGGCGCTCGGCGACCTCCGCGTCTGCGTCAACGCCGCCGGTACGAACCGGCCCGGCCCGGCGCGCGACTACGCGCTCGCCGACTGGGACGCGCTCTTCGACGTCAACGTCCGCGCGACGTTCGCGACCTGCCGCGCTGTCGGCGACGCGCTGCTGCGCAGCGGCGCCGGCGGAAGCATCGTGAACCTCTCCTCGCAGATGGGCACCGTCGGCTATCCGGGTCGCGTCGCCTACTGCGCGACGAAGCACGCGGTCGAGGGCCTGACGAAGGCGCTCGGCGTCGAGTGGGCTCCCGACGGCATCCGCGTCAACGCGGTCGCGCCGACATTCGTCGAAACGCCGCTCACGCGCGGGATGCTCGAGGACCCCGAGTTCCGCGAGGAGGTCCACCGGCGCCTGCCGACAGGCCGGCTGGCGACGGTGCAGCAGGTCGCCGACGCCGTCCGCTATCTCGCCTGCGACGCATCGGAGAGCGTCAACGGCAGCGTGCTGCGCGTCGACGGCGGGTGGACCGCCTGGTGAGCACGTCCAGTTCACGACGGCGCCATCGCGCACTGCCGTCACCGACGAGAGAGGGAGGCGCCCATGGCGCAGCTTGTTGACCTGTCCCAGGAGATCTACGACGGCATGCCGGTCTACGCCGGGCACCTCGAGACGAAGGTCTGGCAGCACCACTCGTTCGCCGACACCGCCCCGAACTTCGACAGCGACTTCGCGTTTCAGAGCCTCGGGATCCAGCTCTGCGACCACGGCCCGACGCACGTCGACGCGCTCAGCCACCTCGACCCGCGCGAGGGCGCGCCGACGATCGACGAGATGCCGCTGGAGACCTTCTGTGGCCAGGGCACCTGCCTGGACGTCTCCGACGTCGCGCCGCGCGAGTACTGCACCGGCGAGCGGCTGGAGCGGGCGCTCGCGGAGTCGCCCGCGGAGCTGCGCCGCGGAGACGTGCTGCTGATCCGCACGGGAAGCGCGGAGCGCTTCGGCGGCACGCCCGAGTACACGACGCAGTACCCCGGGCTCGACGAGTCAGCGGCCGAGTGGCTCGGCGATCACGGCGTGAAGATCTTCGGCGTCGACTCACCCAGCCCGGACAACCCGGCCGACCGGATCTATCCCGTGCACCTGTTCTGCCGCCGCAACGGCGTGACGCACTACGAGAACCTCGCCAACCTGCAGACCGTCGCCGGCCGCCGGTTCGCATTCTTCGGCTTTCCGCTGCGCATCCGCGCCGGAACAGGGTCGCCGGTGCGCGCCGTGGCAATGCTCGACGACTGAGGTCACGCCCGCTTTCTCCGAAAATCCCACCCGACGTCCAGAAGAGAGGTAGCGCCATGCCGACGAAAGTGACCGACACGATCCTGCCGACCACAATGATCGGCTCCTATCCCAAGCCCCGCTGGTACCAGCAGTACAACGTGCAGGGCGCCGACCTGCTGGAGTGGTGGAAGCTCGAGGAGAACTTCCAGGCCTACCGCGACGCGACCGCGGCATGCATCAAAGACCAGGAGATCGCCGGCCTGGACATCCTCACCGACGGGCAGATGCACTTCGACGAGTACGGCGGGGCGATCGGCTCCTTCGTCTGGTACTGGTACGAGCGCCTCGGAGGCTTCAGCAAGGCCAAGCTGCCCAACCCGATCGCGCGCGAGATCGAGAAGCAGGAGAACCCCGACTACAGCCAGGCGGCATGGATGCATGACTGGGGCGGCACCGCCGTCACCGGCGAGGTCAGCCAGGGCATCCCCGCGCGGCTCGGCGAGATGTACCAGGTCGCGCGCGGGCTGACGGACCGCCCGCTCAAGGTATCCGTCGGTGCCGGCCCGCCCAACCTCACTTTCCACGTCGACCTCAGCGTGCCCGGGTCGAAGTACGACTCGGAGCGCCGGCTGGCGGAGGACCTCGTCCCGATCTTCAACCAGGACCTCAAGGACCTCGTCGCGCGCGGCGCCGACTTCATCCAGATCGAGGACCTCGGCGCCTGGCGGCTGGCCTGGGACGACGGCGCCACGTGGGTGATCGACGTCCTCAACGCGTGGATCGAGGGCGTCGACGCGAAGATCGCCTGGCACTCATGCCTCGGAGCGGGCTACGGCAACACGTTCCGCACAGTCGAGGACGCGCTGCCGCGGGTGCTGGAGCGCTGGCAGGAGGTCAACGTCGAGCAGTACGCGCTGGACTTCGCCCTGCGCGACATGGCCGACGTCCACGCGCTGAAGGAGATCGCGCCCGACAAGGAGGTGCAGGTCGGCGTGATCGACATCCGCACCCTCTACATCGAGACCGACGACGAGATCGTGGCGCGGATCCACAAGGTGCTCGAGCACATCGAGCCCGAACGCGTCTACCTGACGACCGACTGCGGGCTGAAGGCCAGACGGAAGAGCAC
>JAHWJM010000020.1 GCA_019348435.1 Actinomycetota bacterium | reverse complement strand
TCGACGAGATCGACAAGCTCGGGTCGTCGTGGGCCGGATCGCCGGAGGCAGCGCTTCTCGAGGTCCTCGATCCCGAGCAAAACAAGACGTTCACCGATCACTACCTCGAGCTGCCCTTCGACCTCTCGGAGGTGAGGTTCGTGTGCACCGCGAACACCCTCGAGACGCTCTCGCCGCCCCTGCGCGACCGTCTCGAGATCGTCGAGCTCACCGGCTACACGCCGGACGAGAAGGTGCACATCGCGAAGAAGCACCTCTTGCCAAAGCGCACGACCGAGCACGGCATCAACGCGTCGAGGCTCTCGATCAGTGACGCCGCGCTCCTCGCGATCGTGCGCGACTACACGCGCGAGGCCGGGGTGCGGGAGCTCGAGCGCCAGATCGGCGCGATCGCGCGCAAGGTCGCGCGCCGCGTCGCCGAGGGCGAGACGCCGAAGAGCTCGATCGGCGAGGCGCGGGCGCGCGAGCTGCTCGGCCGCAAGCGCTATCACTCCGAGGCGCGGCGGCGCACGCGCGTGCCGGGGGTGGCGACGGGGCTGGCCTATACGCCGGTCGGCGGCGACGTGCTGTTCATCGAGGCGCAGGCCTTCGACGGCGAGGGCAAGCTGCAGATCACGGGGCAGCTCGGCGACGTCATGAAGGAGTCCGCGGCGGCCGCGTTCTCATACGTGCGCGGGCACCTGTCCGAGCTCGCCCCGGACCTCCCGCCCGACTGGTTCAAGCACCACGACATCCACATCCACGTGCCGGCGGGCGCGATTCCCAAGGACGGGCCGAGCGCGGGCATCACGATGGCGACGGCGCTCGTGTCGCTGCTCAGCGGCCGCCACGTCCGCGACGACGTCGCGATGACCGGCGAGATGACGCTGACCGGGCAGGTGCTGCCGATCGGCGGGCTGAAGGACAAGGCGCTCGCCGCGCAGCGCAACGGCATCTCGACGATCATCGCCCCGGAGCGCAACGAGCCCGACACCGACGAGATCCCCGAGCATCTGCGCAAGAAGCTCACGTTCCGCTTCGTCAGCGAGATAGGCGCGGTGCTCGACGCCGCGCTGGAGCCGGCGCGGGCGTCTGGCCGCGGCGGAAGGCGGGTATATGGTGACTCGATGCTCCACGCAAGCAACCCGAGGTGAACTACATGGCAGCGAAGGACAGGGCCGCCAAGGCCGCCGCAGCCGCCCAAAGCGCCAAGGAGAATCCGTATCTACAGCGGGTCATCCAGGACGACGAGCTGCGCGACAACATGGTCGTGGCGTTCGAGGCCGCGCGCAACGCCTATGGGCGTCTGAACCACGGCAAGTCGCCGACGAAGAACCTCATCGAGGACAAGAAGCTTCACGCGAACCTGAAGAAGTCCGCCGACGCGCTGCGCGATGCGTCGTCGGCGCTGCGCGAGGCGCCCAAGCGCACCACTCCGAAGAAGAAGCGCAAGGGTGGGCTGGGCCGCATCCTGCTCGTCGCGCTGTTCGGCGGCGCCGTCGCGATCGCCGTCAGCGAGGACCTGCGCAACAAGGTGCTCGACGCGCTGTTCGGCGCCGAGGAGGAGTTCGACTACACCTCCAACACCACGCCGCCCGCACCGGCCGAGGCGGCGCCCGCCAGCTGAGCGCTACCGCCGCAGGAGCGTTTCACCAGGAGGCGTCCCACGGGGCGCCTTCGTCGTTGATGAGGATGCATCCACGGACGAGACTGCCTGGCCAGCCAGCCAGTAGGCTGCCGGCGGGTGATCTGCGGTGGAAGCCGGCACGAGTACTCAGCGACAGCTCACGGGAGACAAGGCTGCGCGAATCGTCGAGGCGATGCGCGCGTCGGTGGCCGAGCGCGGGACCGCGGGCTCGACGTTCGACGAGGTCGCGCGCGCGGCCGGCGTCTCGCGGGGGCTGCTGCACTACTACTTCGGGACGAAGGAACGGCTGCTCGTCGAGGTCGTGCGCCACGAATGCGAGGTGCGCTCGGCGGCGCTCGGCGGCGCACTGGCGCAGGCCCGCAGCGCCGACGATGTCGTGGCGGCCCTCGTCGCGAGCCTGGAGGATGTGGCGCGCAACGATCCCGCGTTCGTGACGCTGCTCTTCGAGCTGTTCGTCCTGTCGCGGCGCCACGCGGACGTCGCGGTGGAGTTCGCCCAGCTGCTGGCGCGCCTGCGCGCGCAGGTCGCCGCAGTGCTGGGCGCCAAGCAGGCCGAGGGCGTCCTCGTGCTCGGCGCCGAGCCCGACGCCGTCGCCGACGTGATCTTCTCGCTCGGCGACGGAATGCTGCTGCGCATGCTCGCCGACGCCGAGCGCGACTTCGGCGCGGCGACCGCGGCGGGCGTGCAGTGCGTGCGGGCGCTCGTGCGGGACGCGGGTTGAGCAACCGCCGGTCGGCGAGCTTCGTGCACCACGTGCCCTGATTGACCGCGGCGTGCGCGGGTAGTTCAAGCGGGAGGGGGAACTCAGCTACACGAAGGGAGCCGCACGATGGCGACCCAGTTGCAGGAGAAGTTCAGCGTCTCAGATCCCGATCATGCGTGGGAGGTCATCTCCGACGTCAGCAAGGTCGTACCCTGCGTCCCGGGTGCGAAGGTCATCTCCGCCGAAGGCCCGGAGAAGGCGAAGGCCGAGATCAAGGTCGACATGGGCTCGATGGCCATGACGTTCAGCGGTCCGGTGGAGATCGTCGAGAAGGACGCCGGCTCCAAGACCGCGAGGTTCAAGGCGAAGGCGCGGGAGGCCGGGGGACAGAGCAACGCCGACGGCGACGTGACGATCAAGATCGGCGGCGACGGCGGCACCGTCGATGTGACCGCGAACGTCAGCGGCAAGGCTGCGTCGATGGGCGAGGGCACCGTTCAGGCCGTGCTCGCGGCGCTCGTCAAGCAGTTCACGGCCAACCTCGCGAAGGCGTAGGCCGCTGAGGACGCGCCGCGGCGGCGGCGCGTCTTTGGCTACCGCGGCAGTTGCTCCTGATCCGGAGTGCCGATCCGCTTGATCGGCTCGCTGGCGATCTGGCGCGGGTTTCGACGCACGGGCTGGGCGTTCGCGTCGTACTCGCCGCCGAAGAGCTCCTCGCCGTAGAGCTGGAGGTTCTTGGCGACGCGGTCGAAGCGCAGCGGATCCACATGGATCTCGGAGGTCGCCGTCCAGCGCGGGACCACGCCGCCGGTCAGCGTCGCCGTCAGGATCGTCGTGTTGATCTGGTCGTGGCGGGCGCTGAGCTTCACGTCGGCGCCGGCCGACTGCCACGTCTTCTCGCCGTCCCAGCCCTTGTGCTCGGCGGCGAGCTCCTCGCAGAACTCGACGAGCGTCTGCGGCGAGTCGGGATCCTCGATGTAGCGGCTCGACACGTCGAGCTCGGGCCCGGTCAGCTGCATGTCCCAGGCAGGCTGGGTGGTCTCGGTGTCCCACGGGTGACGCACCGGCGTCACGCGCAGGGTGGTGTCGCCGAAGCGCGACACGATGTCGACGAATTTCACGGGCGGTAGGGTAGACGACGCCCGGCGGGGCGCCGGGGGACGCGGCGCCGCGACGCTCAGCGTGCCTTGGCGGCCGCGTCCGTCGGCTTGAAGCGTGTCGCGATCGTGACCAGCAGGTGCGCGACGCCGACGATGAGAAACAGCGCCGTCGGCGCGCTCTCGCCGCTGAAGGCGAACAAGAACGGCGACGCGATCAGCACCGCCGCGAGCGCGAAGTCGAACAGCAGGTGGATCGAGATCGGGATCGAGTCGATCAGCGACCCGGCTCCCTCGGTGCTCGCCGCGACCGCGATCAGCAGCACGCCCGCGACGATCGACACCGCGACGGCCGCATCGGACTCGAAGGCGAACAGGAACGGCGCGGCGATCAGCAGGACGCCGACGACGTACTCGATCGCGCCGTGCAGGAAGCGGGGGAGTGGCCCTTGACGCAGCATGCTGCGCCCGACACTACCCGTCTGATCAATGAAACAGACGCTGGAGCTTGAGGAGCACGCGCGGATCGCCCCACGGACGCATGCGCCCGCGCATCATGAGGTGGTAGGGCTGCGCGCGCTCGGAGACGAGCTCGCCGAAGTCGTCCCAGCGCAGCTTCAGGCGCACGGTCGGCCTGGCGACGCGCCCCTGGATCGCCTGTTTGCGGCGGCCCTCGATGAGCAGGTACCAAGGCTCGTGGTCGGCGAAGTCCCACTGGATCGTCGTGCCGTGCGGGATCTCCTCGCCGCGCACGTTGCGTGCCAGCAGGTCGAAGAAGATCTGCACGGTCTGCGGGTCGCGCCCCACGGGGCCGCCGTCGCCCGCCCCGAGCAGCCCGGCCCGCAGCAGCGCGAGCGCCTGCTTGCCGCGCTCGCGCGGCGTGATGTCCATCGGAAACGGGAAGTGCGCGATCTCGTCGAGCGGCAGCCCGATCGCCCGCAGCCGCGCCTCGTTGGCGCGCGCGCCCTCCTCGTAGAGGTCCTCCATCGTGTAGCCGAGGCTCTCGGTGTAGGAGCGGTCCCAGCCGGGCGGGATCGGCACGCTGAGCGTGTACTGCAGGACCTCGCGAATGAGGTCGACGATCGCATCCTGCGTCTCCTGCGGGTTCTCGCGGTACAGGTCGGCCAGCAGCTTGACGCCGAAGGCGATGTGGCGCTGCTCGTCGAGCGCGACGTTGCGCATCCCCTCGCGGAAGCCGGGCATGAGGTCCATGCGCTCCAGCGACGTCTCGATGAGGTGCTGGCCGGGCTGGGCCAACGTGCCCTCGACGACGACGTGGTAGAGCGTGACGGCCTTGGCGAGCATCAGCGGCGAGCGGTCTGAGCGCAGCTGGTGGGCCATCCGGTCCAGGCGCCCGAAGAGCTTGCGGTGCCCCCACGTCAGCTCTGCCCGCGTGGCGCGCAGGCCGCCGCCGAGCGAGCCGTCGCCGACGCCGACGACCTCGTGCATGAAGCGATGAAAGAAGACCGCGTGACGCGCCTCGTCGACCTGCTGCGTGGCGAGGAAGTACTTCTGCTCCTCCAGCGCGGCGGCGTCGATGTAGGGCGAGAGGTTGGCGGCCACCGAGTCCTCGCCGTGGAAGAACAGCGTGTAGAGCCAGAGCGCGCCCCGACGCTGCTCGTCGGTGAAGTGCTCGTGCCAGTCGATCCGGTCCTGCGTGAAGTCGAGGTCCATCGCCGACCAGTTGCCGCGCTCCCAGCGAGCGTAGAGATCGGCGTAGTCGATCTGCTCCGTCGCAGCGGGAACGGTGACGGCCATCAACAACTCCTGCGGGCTCGAGGGCAAGACCGGCTGGCTGGCCAGGACGGTAGCGGACGCGGCTGGTGGCGCGGCGAGCTCAGCGTGCCCCCGCAACCGCGGCGCCGACGCGCTTGCCGCTGCGCAGGCGAAACGTCGCGGACGGATCGGCGGCGACGGTCAGCGCGAATGTGCCGTCCCGCTCGGTGCGGCGGCGCGCGATCTCGCGCCAGGTGCCGTCGGCTTCGCGCACGGTGATCTGCGCGTCGCGGCGGCCCGCGCCCGGACGGACGAGGCCCCAGAAGCGCACCTGCGTCGCGCCGGAGCGACGGGCGGTGAGCGCCAGCGCGAACGACGCGTGCGCGGGCTTCGCACGGCCGTCGACGTAGCGCAGCCCCGACTGGTAGTCGCCCCAGCGCACGCGCTCGCTGGTCCCCGGACGCTGGGGCAGATCGCGGACGAGAAACTGCGCGACGCTGCGCAGCGACGGCTGGCGGCGCGCGATCTGCTCGGCCTCCGGCAGCCAGCGCGCGTGATCGTCGACGCTCACCGTCTGCGTCGGGTCGGGCGGATCGGTCTGATAGCCGGCTTCGGTCACGTACAGCGGCAGGTCGCGGCGCGTGCGGTCGAGCGCGTGCAGGCGGCGCAGCAGCGAGGCCAGCCGGTCGAGGTCGGCCATGCGGACGTTGTCGGCACGCGGATCGGGTTGCCACGGCGCGAGCTCCAGCGAGTAGGGATGGTGCGACCATCCATCGCCCGGCAGCGGGTCGAAGTCCGCGCACTCCGGGCGGCTCAGCGGGCGCAGCCGCTCGTCGACGCACGCCATCTCGCGCAGGAACGTCAGCGGCGCCATGCGGTCGTCGGCGCCGGCACCGCGTCGCGCTCCGATCGAGGAGGTCGCGCCGATGAGCACCAGTGCGTGCGGCGCGGCCGCCTTGATCGCCGGCACCGCCGCCTGCACCATGGCGCGGTACAGATGCGGCGACGCCGGGCGCCAGCGTGTGCCCACGCGCTCCCACTGCGGCAGCAGGAAGGCGTTGTGGTTGGGCTCGTTCCAGACCGTGAACGCGACGGCCCGCGGGTAGCGCCGCGCGACGGCCTCGGCGAACTCGGCGTACGCCCGGGCGGCGATCGTGTCGCGCTCGCGATCGGCGCCGCGAGCCGGCTTGGCCACCGCCCACCGCGGCGCCCAGAACGCGATGTCGATCGCGGTGCGCATGCCGCGCCGGCCAGCCGCCGCGTAGACACGGTCCAGCGCAGCCCAGGCCCTGGCCGGGTACGCGGCGGGGTCGGTGGCGTCGAAGGCCGGCCGCCGCCTGGCCCGCGGCGCGGGTGCCAGCACCGACCAGCCGGCGGTCACGCGGACCCAGTCGACGCCCAGCGCGCGCATGTCGTCAAGCGTCGACGCGATGCGGGTCGGCGAACGATGCAGGAGCTCCGCGTCGTCCTGCACGACCGTGACGACGGGCGCCTTCGCGGCTCCGCGCTCATCGGGGCCGCAGCCGGCGAGGGCGCCGGCGGCCGCCATCACAGCCAGCGCCATCCAGGCCTGCAGCTGACGCCGCATCACCGGACGGTAGCGAAGCGATGCGGGCGCCGGCGCTGCTGCGCCAGGTCCTCCGCGGTCTCATGGCGGGTCCCGCGTCAGTTCGATCGACAGCTCGGTGGCGTCGCGATTCGGGGCGTCGGCTTCGAGCAGCAGCCGGTTCGGGCCCGGGCGCAGCGCGGCGCGGATGCGAAAGCGCGCGTCGCGCGCCTCCACGCGCTGGACCCGCGCGCCCGAGGAGGCGTCGACTCGCAGCGATGCGTCGGCCGGCTCGAGCGTGCCGCTGATCTCGACGGTCGCGTCGTCGACGCGACCGGCCAGCGCGGCGCCGAGCGCCGGTTCCTCGAGCTTCGGCCGGACGACGGTCAGGTGCACGGGCCGCCGCTTCGGCGCGCCGGGGGTCACGGCTTCGACGACCGGATCCAGGCGCGCCAGCCGCCAGCGGCCATCGACCTCCCTCACCTCGTACGCCCCTTCGTGCGTCCTCACGACGGCGAGATCGCCCTCGACCGTGGTGCTCGTCACGGTCGAGCGCCGCAGCCGCGACAGGCGCCCCCCGGCGTCGTCGCCGAGGCGCCTGGCGACGATCGCGCAGCGCTCGGCGTCCGGGGCATCGAGGCCTGACGGGTCGACCCTCGCGCGAACGGCCGCCAGCAGGAGCTCGGAGATCCCTGCTTCCGCGAGCCGGTCGCACGCGGCGCGCCCGTCGCCTTCTTCGAGGGCGCCGACGAACTCCTTGACCGTCTCCACGGCATGCTCGCTGTCCTGGTCGCGGCAGCCGCCGATCGTGACGGCCGCGAGCACGACGAGCAGCACGTGGCCACAGCGCCTCATCGATGCCCTCCTTGCGGCGCGTGTCGCCGCGTCGTCCGCGCGCGCCGGCCTGCGTAGCGGCGCACGCCGGGGTAGCGCTGGGCCAGATCGACGCTCACGCCGTCCTCCTCTACCCGCTGCGGCGCTTCGCGCCGCGTTCTTTGTCAGGCGACGGTCACTCGCTCGCGAGCAGCCCCGGCTTGGGCGAGCTCCACGGTGCCGCCAGCCGCGCCGCCAGTTCGTCCGAGAGCCCGTCGATCGCCACGCGCTCCTGCTCGAGCGTGTCGCGGTCGCGCACCGTGACCGTCCGGTCCTCGAGCGACTGGTGGTCGACGGTCACGCAGTACGGCGTGCCGATCTCGTCCTGGCGGCGGTAGCGCTTGCCGATCGAGCCGCCCTCGTCGTACTCGCTCTGCATCCGGCCGCGCAGCGCCGCGTAGACCTCCTGCGCGGCCTCCGGCAGGCCGTCTTTGCGCAGGTGCGGCAGGACGGCGACCTTCACCGGCGCCAGGCGCGGGTGCAGCTTGAGGACCGTGCGCGCCTCCCCGCCGAGCTCGTCCTCGTCGTAGGCGTCGACGAGGAACGCAAGCGTCGCGCGGTCGGCGCCCGCGGCGGGCTCGATGACGTGCGGGACGTAGCGCTCGTTGGTCTGCGGGTCGAAGTACTCGAGCTTCTCGCCCGAGTGCTCGGCGTGCTGGGTGAGGTCGAAGTCGCCGCGGTTGGCGATGCCCTCGAGCTCGGACCAGCCGATCGGAAACAGGTACTCGACGTCGGCGGTGGCGCTGGAGTAGTGCGACAGCTCGTCGGGATCGTGCTCGCGCAGGCGCAGGTGGTCCTCGCGCAGCCCGAGCTCGACGTACCAACCGTGCCGCGCCGCCTTCCAGAACTCATACCAGCGCGGCGCCTCGCCGGGTGGGACGAAGAACTCCATCTCCATCTGCTCGAACTCGCGCGTGCGAAAGACGAAGTTGCCGGGGGTGATCTCGTTGCGAAAGGACTTGCCGATCTGGGCGATGCCGAACGGCGGCTTCTTGCGGCTGAACTGCAGCACGTTCTTGAAGTTCACGAAGATGCCTTGGGCGGTCTCGGGGCGCAGGTAGACGGTCGCGCCGGAGTCCTTGACGGGCCCCATCGTCGTCTCGAACATGAGGTTGAAGTCGCGGGCCTCGGTGAGGTCGCAGTTCGGTCCCTCCCCGGGATGCTTGGAGGGCTTCTGCGGGCACTGCAGGTCGTCGACGTGGTCGGCGCGGAAGCGCTGGCCGCACGTGCGGCAGTCGGCCATCGGGTCGGTGAACCCGGCGAGATGGCCGGACGCCTCCCACGTCTTCGGGTGCTGCAGGATGGCGGAGTCCAGGGCGACGATGTCGTCGCGCTCCTGGAGCATCGCGCGCCACCACTCGTTCTTGACGTTCGTCTTCAGCAGGACGCCGTAGTGGCCGTAGTCGTACGTCGAGCCGAGGCCGCCGTAGATCTCTGACGACGCGAAGATGAAGCCGCGCCGTTTGCACAGGGCGACGATCTTCTCCATGGTGGCGGCGTCCGGCATCGGGGGGCCATGCTAGATAATGGGTCGCCGGTGCCCTTCTACGAGTACAAACGCCAGGACGGCACGACGTTCGAGATCATGCAGAAGATGGTCGACCCCCCGCTGGAGTGCGATCCCGAGACCGGCCTGCCCGTCACGCGCGTGTTCCACCCGATCGCCGTGCACTTCAAGGGCAAGGGCTTCTACAACACCGACTACGGCACGAAGAAGCGCGCTCGCGAGAAGGACGCCGCCGAGTCCGCGCAGAAGAAGGACGACTCGTCCTCGGGCGACGCCAAGGGCGACAAGAAGAGCGACTCCTCCTCGAAGGCCGAGGCGCCGTCCTCCTCGTCGTCCTCCTCGGCTTCGGACTCCTCGTCGTCGAGCGCGCCGAGCGCGAAGCCCCGCACGAGCTGAGCCTCACCCCGCGAGGAAGCGCCGCACCTTCGCCTGCTTGACGGCTTCGGGGACCTGCCCCGAAACCGTGCCGAGGAGCTCGCTCTCCGGCGTGCCGGCGACGGAGAGGGCGCTGAAGAGGCCCAGCAGCGTCGGGCCGCTCATGTCCGAGCGCAGCGCCTTGGGCACGTTCCAGGAGATCAGCGGCAGCCGTCCGAAGGCCGTCGGCGACAGCAGCCGGCGCTTCATCGCGCCGACGATCTTCTGCTGGCGCCGCGCCCGCGTCAGGTCGTCCTCGTTCTTCGCGCACTCGTTCTTGCGGGTGCGGGCGAGGGCCAGGGCCTGGTCTCCGTCGATGTGCGACCTGCCCGCCGGCAGGCGCAGGGTGTAGCCGCCGTTCCTGAAGCCGCCGTTGATCCGTGAGACGACGCAGCCGCCGCGGTACGTGATGCCCCCCATCGCGTCGATGAGGGCCGGGAAGTCCTCGAAGCTCACGATCATGACGTGGTTGATGTCGATCCCCGTGTACTGCTCGATCGTCTGCACCGCGAGCGCCGCGCCGCCGATCGAGTAGGCCGTGTTGATCTTCTGGCGGCCCGCGCCGGGGATGTCGACGACGGTGTCGCGCGCGATCCCCAGGCGGCTGTTGGCGCCGCCGCCGATGCGCACGAGCAGGATCGAGTCAGAGCGCCCGTTGCCGGTCGTGCGCGCGCCGGGCTCGGCGTTGTCGGGCCGGCGGACGTCGGAGCCCAGCACGAGGATGTTGTTCGGCGACCAGGCCGGGTAGCCGGCGGCGCCGAGCAGGTGGTTGGCCTCGGAGACCTTGCCCTGCTGGATCTGCGCGCTGACGAGGAAGACGAGCGCCGAGATCGCGACCCAGCCGGCGACTGCGAGCAGCGCCCAGCGGATGACGCGCCCGCTGCTCACACGCCGCCGCCGCGGGGCGGCGGGGGGTTGCGGGATGAGCGCCCGGCCGCGCTTGCCGTCGCGCTCGGCAGGCGTTTGCGCGGTGCCGCGCAGGCGCGCGAGCTCGTCGCGCTCGTCGCCTCCGCGCTTGCGAATCAGCGGCTTGCGCGAGCGATAGACGCGGTAGTCGGGCTTGTCAGGCGGCGGCATGAAGCCCTGTATGGTGGCCCATCGTGGCGACCGGCTGTGTGATCGGGGTCGACCTCGGTGGCACGAAGCTTCTGGCCGGCGCGGTGGATCCGGCGTTGAACGTGCACCACCGTGCCACGCGGCCGGCGCGTGGCGCCGACCACAACGCGGTGCTCGACCGCGTTGTCTCGGCCGTCGCCGAGGTGCGCGATGCCACCGAGGGCGCGTCGGGCAGCGTGGACGCCGTCGGCATCGGGATCCCGTGCCTGATCGACAGCGCGCGCGGCATCGCGGTGATGTCGACGCACCTGCCGCTCGCGGGCGTGCCGTTTGGCGACCTCATCGCCGAGCGCATCGGGCTGCCGGTCTTCGTCGACAATGACGCGAACGCCGCGATGCTCGCCGAGTGGCGCTTCGGCGCAGCGCGCGGGGCGGGCGACGCCGCGCTGCTGACGATCGGCACCGGCATCGGCGGCGGGCTCGTCGTCGGCGGCGCGCTGCAACGCGGCAGCCAGGGCGCGGGCGCCGAGCTCGGCCACATGGTCGTCCAGGCCGACGGCCCACCCTGCAACGGCAACTGTCCCAACCGCGGTTGCCTGGAGTCGGTGTGCTCGGGCACGGCGCTGGCGCGCGAGGCGCGGCGCCTCGCCGAGGAGCGCCCGGACTCCGAGCTCGGCCGCGCGCTCGGCGCGGGGCGCGAGATCTCCGGGCCGCTCGTGACGGACCTCGCGCACGACGGCGACGAGGCCGCGATCGAGGCGCTGGCGGCGATCGGGCGCTGGCTCGGGGTCGGCGTGGCGAACCTCGTGAACATGCTCAACCCGGACGTCGTCGTCATCGGCGGCGGCGTGATCGCCGCCGGCGAGCTGCTGCTCGAGCCGGCGCGGGCGGTCGTCGCCGAGCGCGCCCTGTCGCCCTCGCGGGAGCACGTGCGGATCGTGCCCGCGCGCTTCGGCGCGGAGTCCGGCATGCTCGGCGCCGCCGCGCTCGCGTTGGACGGGCTCGGCACCCGCGTATAGCCGAGCCGGCCGACGTGCTGTGATCTGGTCATGAGCACGACCGCCTGCGGGCGCCTGATCGTCTGTCCGACGCCGATCGGCAACCTCGAGGACGTCACGCTGCGCGTCCTGAGCGCGCTGCGCGAGGCCGACGTCGTCGCCTGCGAGGACACGCGCCGCACGCGCGTCCTGCTCGAGCGCTACGGCGTGTCGGCGAAGCTCGTCAGCTACCACGAGCACAACGAGCTCCCGCGCGCGACGCAGCTCGTCGCGCGGATGCAGCAGGGCGACGTCGTCGCGCTCGTCTCGGATGCGGGCACTCCCCTGGTGAGCGATCCGGGCTTCGTGCTCGTCCGGGCGTGCGTCGCGGCCGGGCTCGCCGTCGAGGTGCTGCCGGGTCCCAGCGCCGCGGTGTCTGCCCTGGTGGCGAGCGCGCTGCCGTCGGACACCTGGCGCTTCGTCGGCTACCTGCCGCGCAAGCGCAGCGAGCTCGGGACGCTGCTGCGCGCGCCGGAGACGATCGTCGCCTTCGAGTCGCCCAACCGCGTCGCAGCCTCGCTCGCGGTGCTCGCGTCGGCCGACCCGCAGCGCCCGGTCGTCGTGTGCCGCGAGCTGACGAAGCTCCACGAGGAGATCGTGCGGGGCAGCGCTGGTGAGCTCGCCGAGCGCTACGCGGCCGAGCCGCCGCGTGGCGAGGTCGTGCTCGTGATCGGCGGGGCCACGCTCAGCGAGCCGGAGCTCGCGCCGGCACTGGCTGCGCTGCGCAAGCTCGTCGAGGCCGGCGCGAAGCCGCGTGCGGCGAGCACCGTCGTCGCGTCGCTGACGGGGGTGAAGGCCAACGCCCTGTACCGCGCCCTGACGCAGGACGAGCCGGCATGATCCGGCAGTCGCTCGTGCCGGTCGTGGAGTGACGACAGCGCTGCCGCCTGATGCGGTCGGCGAGCGCGCGCCGTAGTCTACGGGGGGTGGACGTCTACCTGGCCGTCGTGAGCAAGCGCGAGGTGCGCGACTACGCGCCGCGCGCGATCGAGCCGGCGGCCGAGCGGCGGATTCTCGAGGCCGGGCGTCTTGCGGGATCATCGAAGAACCGCCAGGCGCGGCGCTTCGTGGTCGTGCGCGACGAGAGCGTCCGCGAGGCGGTGGCCTCCTGTGTCTACGCCGCCGACAACGTGCGCGGCTCGGCGCTCGTGGTGGCGATCGTCGTCGGCCCGAAGGGCCCGACCGCGTTCGATGCCGGCCGCGCGGCGCAGAACATGATGCTCGCGGCATCCAACGACGGGATCGGCTCCTGCCCGAACGGGATCGCCGAGGCCGCCCGGCTGCGCGAGGCGCTCGAGCATGGGGAGGACGAGCAGGTGGCGACCGTGCTGACGTTCGGCTATCCGTCGAAGCCGCGCCGTGATCCGCAGTCGCTGCCGGCCGAGGAGTGGGTGCGGCGCGCGAACCGCCGTCCGTACGAGGAGATCGTCACGGAGATCTAGCCGCCGGGTTGGCGCGGCCCGCGTTGCGCAGGCACCGCGTGCTGTCAACAGACACGCGCTGCTTTGCATGAACACACGCGCAACCAGTCGCGTCGGTGCTGCTGCGGCGTAGCGTCGCGAGCGTGCGCTGGCTGTTCATCATCGCCGTCCCCGTGCTACTGGCGAGCTTCGCGGCCATGACGACCGCGGCGATCGCGCGCGAGTGGATCCGGCCGGTCGACGGCCCGGTGGTCCGACCCTTCTCGGTCGGCGCGGATCGTTATGCGGCAGGCCAGCATCGGGGCGTGGATCTCGCTGCCGCGCCCGGCTCGCGGGTGCGCGCCGCATGTGGCGGCCGCGTGAGCTTTGCCGGCCGCGTGCCGGGCGGCGGGCGGACCGTCAGCATGCGCTGCGGATCGCTCGTCGCGACGTACCAGCACCTCGGCAGCGTGGCGGTCGAGCGCGGGCAGGTCGTCATGCCGGGCGGCCGGATCGGCCGGTCGGGTGAGGCGCGGCCGGCGCCGCATGTGCACCTCGGCGCGCGCGTCGCTGCGACCGGGGAGTACCGCGATCCGGTCGAGTTGTTCGCGGGTGGCCCCGGTGGCCCGATCGCGCCGGTGCCGGTCCTGCGGCGGGCGCCCCCGCCCGGCCCCGCACCCGGCGGGCGCCCCCTGGGGGCCGCTCCCGCGCCCGTGCGTGCACGCGCGCCGCTTGCGCTCCCGGTGGCGCCGCGTGCGGCGCCTGCGGCCATGCCGTTACCGCACGCGGTCTCCGACCGGCTGCCGTTGCCGGTGTGGCTGGGGCTCGCGCTCGTCGTGCTCGGGCTGCCGCTCGGCGGCGGGGTCGTCGCCGCCCGCCGCCGCGCGCTGCGTGGCGTCGCTCACTCGCCCGACATGGTGGTCGGACCGCGGGCGGCCGACGCGGCGAGGTGAGCGCACCGCGCCGCGTGCTTTGGAGAATGCGGCGGTTGGTGCCTCAGGCGCCGGCTGCCTGGCGCAGCTGGCTCATCGTCAATACCGACCGCAGTTGCAGTCCTTCGGCGGCGAGGTTCTCCGCTCCGCCGTCTCTCGGTCGATGACGCACATGACTGCGGCAACGTCGCCTCCGCGCTCGCGCAACGCGGCGCAGGACGCGATGAGCTGGCCCCCGGAGCTCACGACGTCCTCGATGACGGCCAGTCGCCGACCCGCCACCTCCCCGCCTTCAGCGAGGCGACATGTTCCGTACTCCTTGGGCGTCTTGCGCACAAAGAGCGCCGGAAGCCCGCTCAGCTGGGAGACGACGGTGGCCAGCGGTACACCACCGAGTTCCAGGCCCGCCACCGCCTCGATGCCATCTGGAAGCACGTCGACGAGCGCCTCGGCGACCTCTCTCAACAACGCGGGATCAGACTCGAACAAGTACTTGTCGAAGTACTCGCTGCTGACGACGCCGGATCTCAGCCGGAACTCGCCGGCGAGATGAGTCCGGTCATAGATCCGGCGCGCCAGCCCCGCGCGGGTCGTCGATGACGCACTCACGATCCCCAGCCTACGGCGACGGTCGGGTTGCGGCTACCGGCGGCGAGAGCTCGAAGCGGCTCCCGAGACCAGCGATGGGCGTCGAACTGCCGGGGCGACCTCTCATCGCGCCGGACGTTGGACGCCAGCGTGTCCGTGGCTGCGACGATCCGCGGATGGAGCAACGTGTCAGCCTCATCACGCTCGGCGTCCAGGACCTCGCGCGAGCCCGCAGGTTCTACGAGGCGCTCGGCTGGAAGACGGCTGCAGCGCCCGGCGACGACATTCTGTTCTTCCAGGCAGCCGGTTTCATCGTCGCGCTCTGGGACCGCGCCAAGCTGGCAGACGACACCGGCGTGCGCGACACAGCGGCGGCTGGGGAGGCGTGACGCTC
>JAHWJM010000209.1 GCA_019348435.1 Actinomycetota bacterium | reverse complement strand
CAGCCGCCGACGGTCGCGATTGCGAGGATCGCCGTGCTCAGGAGCAGCAGGGCGACGACGAGCGCGCGCGTGGCCTGCGATTGGGGCTTGTCGCGGTTGGGGTGCTCGATGATGACGTCGTCCTCGGCCATCGTGGCCAACATACAATCAGCAACGCCAGGCGGCACGCGCGGGCGTGGTGGAATTGGTAGACACGCCGGCTTTAGGTGCCGGTGGCGCAAGCCTTGGGGGTTCAAGTCCCTCCGCCCGCATCTGTCTGTCTGTGGGCCTCAGCCGACCCTGAACGCGACCGCGGTCTCCCACGGGTCGCGCACGAGGAAGCCGCCGCGGTGGGCGTGTACCTCGAGGCCTGCAGCGGCCACCCGCGCGCGCACCGCGGCGAGCTCCTCGCGCGAGGCGAGCAGCACCGTCCACTCGCGTAGCCCCGCCGCTCGCGACGGGCGCGGCTGCACGTCGCGGCCGAGCCAGACGTTGAAGCCGAGGTGGTGGTGGTAGCCGCCCGCCGACACGAACACCGCGTTGCCGAGGTTGACCATGACCTCGAAGCCGAGCACGTCGCGGTAGAAGGCCAGCGCCTGCTCGACGTCGCCGACGTGCAGGTGCACGTGGCCCACGACGACCCCCGCGCCGGCGTGGGCGCGCGGCTCCTCGGCCTCGATGCAGCGCATGAGCTCGGGCATGTCCAGCGCGATCGTGTACATCTCGACGCGCTCCCCGCCGACCCGCGGCGGCGGCCAGCGCTCGCGCGGCCGGTCGGCGTACAGCTCGATCCCGTTGTCGTCGACGTCGCGCAGGTAGATCGCCTCCGAGACGCCGTGGTCCGAGGCACCTTCGATCCGTGTCTGCGTGGTCGCCAGGCGCTTGACCGCGCGGGCGAGCTCGCGGCGCTCCTCGAAGCGCAGGGCGTAGTGGTACAGCCCGGCGTGGCGGCCGCCCGGCGCAGCGCCGGGCTCCTCGACGACAACGACGAGGTCCTCGCCGCCGGTCCCCATCGTGGCGACGCGGCCGTCGCGGTCGTGCACGCGCAGCCCCAGCGCCCGCTCGTAGAAGGCGATCGAGCCGTCGAGCGTAGAGACGGTCAGGTGGACGGGGCCGAGGCGGAGGCTGTCAGGCAGGCGGGGGCGGTGCGCGCCGTCGGCTGCGGTCGTCACAAAGCGATGGTAGAGGTGGGAGGAAGGCCTGATTCGGCTCCTTCCCGGCGTCGGCATCTACAATGCTCAGCCCATCTGGGGGACTGGTGTATCGGTAACATTGCGGTCTCCAAAACCGCAGCGCCAGGTTCGATTCCTGGGTCCCCCGCTCTGAGAGTCGGCCGGTTGCGTCCGGAGGAAATGCGAACCTACGTTCGTGCGACTCAGCGACGAAGATCGCGAGGAGGTGCGGGAGCTTCTCTCGCAGGGGCTATCGGATCGCGAAGTCGCGGTCGCCAGCCGCGTCTCACAGAACACCATCGGGCGTTGGCGGCGTTCTTGGCCGCCGATTGCGATCCGCTGGCGCCCCGCGCATGAGCAGTCATATGCCTACTTGCTGGGGCTCTATCTCGGCGACGGGTGGCTGTCTGTGGTTCGTGGCGGCGTCACGCTGCGCATCACTCTCGACCTGCGGTACCCGCGGATCATCGACGAGTGTCGGATCGCCATGGTCCTCTCGATGCCGAAGCATCGGCCAGGGATCCTCGCGTGCTCCGGATGCGAGGCTGTGCAGGTCCAGGTCTGCGGCAAGCTCTGGCTGCACGCCTTCCCGCAGCACGGTCCGGGCCGCAAGCACGAGCGCCCGATCAGCCTGGAGCCGTGGCAGCAGGAGATCGTCTCGCGGCACCCGGGCGAGTTCGTGCGCGGCCTGATCCATTCGGACGGCTGCCGCACGATCAACCGCTTCCGGACGGCGCTGCCCAGTGGACGCGTCGCCGAATACGCCTATCCGCGCTACTTCTTCTCGAACCTCTCCGGCGACATCCGCGCGCTGTTCTGCGCGACGTGCGACGTGCTCGGGCTGCGTTGGACACTGTCGAACCCGCGCAACGTGTCGGTCGCGCACCGCAAGAGCGTCGCGGTGCTCGACGCCCTCGGGTGCGCCAAGGAATAGTCGGGCCGCGGTCGCCGACATCTCGATCGACCGCGGCTACGACGTGTACGAACGCGACCAGCGGCGCTCAGCTCTTCGCGCGGTACAGGCGCACGGTCAGCGGCGCGAAGATCGCCGTCAGGATGGCGGCCTCGGCGAGGACCAGCCCGATGTCGCCCGCGGACGCGTCGCCTCCCATCAGGCCGCGGGTCGCCGTCACGAGGCTCGAGACCGGGTTGACGTTCACGAACGCCTCGAGCGCGGAGGGCAGCGTGCTGGGCTCGATGAGCGTGTTGCTCAGGAAGACGAGCGGAAACAGCGCCATGAAGCCGCTGTTCATCACCGCGCTGGGCGAGCGCAGCAGCAGCCCGAGGGTCGTGAAGACCCAGGACAGAGCGAACGCGAAGACGATCACGAGCAGCATCGCGGCGAGCACGCCGGCGACGCCACCGTCGGCGTGGAAGCCCAGCGCGAAGCCGAGCAGGACGACGATCGTCGAGGCGATCGCGAAGCGCACGCAGTCGCCGATGACGGCGCCGACGAGCGGTGCCGCGCGCCAGATCGGCAGTGAGCGGAAGCGGTCGACGACGCCCTTCGTCATGTCCGTGTTGAGCGCCACCCCGGAGTAGACGGACGTGAACAGCACGGACTGCACGAGGACGCCGGGGAGGATGTACTGCAGGTACTCGCCCGTGGAGCCGGTGATCGCGCCACCGAAGAGGTAGGTGAACATCACGAGGAACAGCACCGGCGTGAGCGTCGCGTCGATGAGTTGCTCGGGGACGTGCTTGATCTTCAGCATGCCGCGCCAGCCGAACGTCTTGGCGGCCGCGAGCGCGCCGGGACGAGGCGGGCGCGCGCTGGAGGACAGTGCCGCGTTGAGGGTCACGCCGGCGGCCGGCTGTGGCTGCGGCTTGGCGGCCTGGGGTGTGGGTGTCGGCGTCATGCCGCCTCCTCCTGCGTGTCGTCGTCCTCGGCGGGGTGGCCGGTGAGCGCGAGAAAGACCTCGTCGAGGCTCGGCTGCGCGAGCGAGAAGCCGGCCAGCCCGAGCCCGGCGCCCGACAGCGCGGCGACCGCGTCAGCGGCACGCGCGGGATCGTCGATGCGCACGGTCAGCGCGGCCGGGTCGGCTTCGAGGTGCGGCTCGGAGTCGAGCGCGCGCCCGAGCAGCCGCGCCGCCTCGTCGCGCTGCAGCGGATCGAGCAGCCGGACGCGCAGCGCGCCGCCGCCGACGGACGCCTTCAGGCTGCTCGGCGTTCCCTCGGCGATGACCTTGCCGCGGTCGATCACCGCGATCCGGTCGGCGAGCTGGTCGGCTTCGTCGAGATACTGCGTGCACAGCAGCACCGTCGTGCCCAGACCGGCGAGCGCGCGGACGATGTCCCACACCTGGTTGCGCGAGCGCGGGTCCAGACCCGTGGTCGGCTCGTCGAGGAACATGAGCTGCGGGGTGACGACGATGCTCGCCGCCAGGTCGAGCCGGCGGCGCATGCCGCCCGAGAAGTTCTTCACCAGGCGCCCCGCGGCCTCCTCGAGGCCGAACGCGGCGAGCAGCTCGTCCGCGCGGGCGCGCGCCTGCTTGCTCGGGTAGCCCAGCAGCCGCCCGAGCAGGATGAGGTTCTCGCGGCCGGTGAGGTCGTCGTCGACGGAGGCGAGCTGGCCGGTCAGGCTCACGAGCCCGCGCACCGCGTGCGCCTCGGAGACGACGTCGTGGCCGAGCACCTGCGCGCTGCCGGCGTCGGGGCGCAGGAGGGTCGCGAGCATCCGGATCGTCGTCGTCTTGCCGGCGCCGTTGGGCCCGAGCACGCCATACACGGCGCCGCGCTGCACCGCCAGATCGACGCCGTCGACGGCGCGCGTCTTGCCGAAGCTCTTGACGAGCCCGGTCGCTTCGATGGCGAGGGTGGAGGTCATGGCACTACGACTGGCGGGGGTGGTGAAACTCGTCGGTGGGAGGTCGATGAGGTGCTCTCGTTGCGCCACCGTACCTTCGTCAGCGGCCGCTGCGGGCTGTCGGCGGATCGCAGATCGCGTACAGGCGAGCGTCGGGTTCGAATCCCGACTCGCGCGGATGATCCGACACTTCCGGCTCGAGCACATGGCGGCGTCCAGGCCGGCTCGAGCGGATATGCGTGGTCCGACCACGGGCGCCGCCCGACCTCAACGCCGGCGAGGACGGCAGCGTCCCGCCGGGGAGAGCCCCTCGGCGCTCAGCTCGAGCGGTATCCTGCGGGCAGGGCGTGCGGGCGAAGTGTTGTGGCTGCACAGAAGCCTTCCAAGCTTCTAGGGCGGGTTCGATTCCCGTCGCCCGCTTATTTACAGCCACGGGGAGTGGCGCAGTCTGGTAGCGCACCCGGCTGGGGGCCGGGCGGTCGCAGGTTCAAATCCTGTCTCCCCGACTCGAGAAAGGTCGAAGGGGTTGCTTTGCAGGTCTCCTCTCGTGCACGAGCGCTGGTGGGACTCGACGAGGTCGTCAACCACGCTCTCGCTTCGAAGAACGGGAGCACGAGCGACCGCCGCCGCGGACCGCTGTTTTCGCAGACGAGCTCCCGGCGCGCGGGGGGGTGTCGACCGGACGACGCGGCGAGACCGTCGTTGTAGCGCGCGATGAAGCGCTCCACGTCCTCGCGGTCGGTCAGGTCGAGGGCGGCGGCGGCGAGCGTCTTGGCCGGGCCCCACGCCGCTGGGTCGCCGACGGCGTCGAGCATCTCGTCGCGGTAGTGCTCGACCGCGCCGCCCGCCTCGCGCAACGGGACCGCCGGCACGGCCTGGCGCCGTCCGGCGTACTTCACCCAGTCGCCGAGCACCTCGGGGACGCGCTCGAAGAAGCCGGCCTCGCGCGTCACCTTGCGCGCCAGCCAGCTGGTCATGAAGACCTCGACGACGACCGGGCTCCAGCGCAGCGGGCCGCCGTGGTTGTGGTCCGCGCCGAAGTCGATCGCCAGCCCCGCGACGTCCGCGGCGTCCTCGTCGCCGCGCCAGCGTCGTCCCTCAGGCGAGGCGAGGAAGTCCGCGAGCAGCGCGTCGCGCTCGTGCGGCGTGACCTCCCGGTCGTCGTCAGGCAGCTCGAAGCCCTCGGGAAGCAGGCGCATGCGAGCCTCGATCAGCGCGCGCATCGGCCGCACGTCCTCGCTCACCGGCGGGTCCCAGGTGTGATCGAGCGCGTACAGCGCGGCATCGACGCGCGCGCGGGCCTCGGCGAAGTCGAGATCGCGGATGGCGAGGCCGACCTGGTTCGGCGCGCGCTGGCCGAAGAGGCGGCGGACCTCGCTCACCGGGGCGGCGA
>JAHWJM010000208.1 GCA_019348435.1 Actinomycetota bacterium | reverse complement strand
GAGACGAGGTCCTCGCTGGCGATGTTGCCGGTCGCGCCGGGCGGGACGGGGCAGCCGCCGAGCTCGCCGAAGCTGCATTCGTACGAGGCGCAGCCGGCGTGCAGCGCGGCGAGCACGTTGGCCAGGCCCTGGCCGCGCGTGTTGTGGAAGTGCGCGGTGAGCTGGACGTCGTCGGAGCCGATCGCCGCGGCCGCCTCCGTGAAGTGCTCGCCGACCTGCCGCGGGTTCGCCATCCCCGTGGTGTCGCCGAAGGCGATCTCCGCCGCTCCGGCGGCGGCGAGACGGCGGGCGATGTCGAGCACGCGCGCGCGGTCGACCACCCCCTCGTACGGGCAGCCGAAGCTCGTCGCGACGACCGCCTCCACGCGCAGCCCCGCATCGCGCGCGCGGGCGATCACCCGTTGGAGCTCGGTCAGCGACTCGTCGACGGATCGGTTGACGTTGCGCCGGTTGTGCGTCTCGCTGGCCGACAGGAACACGCCGACCTCCTCGAAGTGCTCGCGCACCGCGAGCGCGTGGTCGAGGCCCCGCTCGTTGGGGATCAGCACGCTGCGCGCGACGCCCGCGGGTACGTCGATCCCCGTCAGCACCTCGCGCGCGTCGGCAAGCTGCGGCACGACGTCGGGCCGTACGAAGCTCGTCACCTCGATGCGGCGCACGCCGCTGCGCGCGAGGCGGTCGATCAGCGCGATCTTGTCCTGCGTGGCGATGATCTCGGGCTCGTTCTGAAAGCCGTCGCGCGGGCCGACCTCACGAATGTCCACCGCGGAAGGAAGCACGCTAGGTGCCAAGGGAGCGAGCGATCACCATCTGCTGGATCTCGTCGGTCCCCTCGCCGATCGTGAGGATCTTCGCGTCGCGGTACATGCGGCACACCGGGTACTCCTCGATGTAGCCGTAGCCGCCGTGGATCTGGACGGCCTCCTCGGCGCAGCGCACCGCCAGGCGCCCGGTCTTGAGCTTCGCCTGCGCGGCGGCCAGCGCGAAGTCGCGGCCGTCGTCCTTCAGCAGCGCCGCGCGGTAGACGAGCAGACGCGCCGCCTCGATCTCCGTCGCCATGTCGGCGAGCTTGATCTGGATCGCCTGAAACGAGGAGATCGCGCGCCCGAACGCGCGCCGCTGCCTGGCGTAGGCGAGCGCCTCGTCGAAGGCGCCCTGCGCGAGGCCGAGGCCCATCGCGGCGACGCCGATGCGCCCGATCGCCAGCACGTGCAGGAACTGGCGCAGCCCGTTGCCGCGCGGCCCGAGCAGGTTGTCGGCGGGCACGCGGCAGTCCTCGAAGGTCAGCGGCCGCGTGTCGGAGGCATTCCAGCCCATCTTGCGATACGGCTCGCCCGGCTCGTAGCCCGGGGTGCCGTTGGGAACGAGGAAATTGGAGATCTCGCCCTCTCCCGTCAGCGCGGTGATCGTCACGAGCCCGGAGATCGCGGTGCCGGCGTTGGTGATGAACTGCTTCGAGCCGTCGATCACCCACTCGCCGTCGTCGAGGCGGGCGCGCGTCGTCGTGTTCGCCGCGTCAGAGCCGGCCTCGGCCTCGGTCAGCCCGAAGGCACCGAGGATCTCGCCGGCGCACAGGCGCGGCAGCCACTCGCGCTTGTGCTCCTCGCTGCCGAAGAGATGGATCGGCTGCGTGCCCAGAGACGTGTGCGCGCAGAGCGTGATCGCGACCGACGAATCGACGCGCGCGAGCTGCTCCACGGCAAGCGCGTAGGCCAGCGTGTCGCCGCCCGCTCCGCCGTATTCCTCCGGGAACGGGATCCCCATGAGGTTCAGCGCGGCGAGCTTGGCGATGATCTCGTAGGGAAACGACTTCGTTCGATCCAGCTCGCCGGCGACCGGCGCGACCTCGGCGGCAGCGAAGTCGCGGACGGTCCGCCGCAGCAGCTCGTGATCGTCTGACAGCTCGAAGTTCATCGGCCGGTGCAGTATGAACGCCGCCCCGTGACAATCAGTACCGTCGCAGCGCCGCTCGCTCAGGGAGCGGACGGTGGCGGCGGCAGATCGAGCAGCCGCCCCAACGCCTTCAGCAAGCCCTCCAGGATCTGCCCCACCACCGTGCCAACGTCGCCAACCGTCTCCTTCAACTCCTCTGTCGCCTCCCTGGCGAGCTCCTCGAGCGTCGGCAGAGGCGCCGGCGGCGGCGGCGGCGAAGGCGGCGGCGGAGGAGGAGGAGGAGGCGGAGGAGGCGGCGGAGGCGGAGGAGGCGGCGGCGGAGGAGGCGGCGGCGGCGGCGGCGGCGGAGGAGGCGGCGGCAACGGTGCCTCGGCGGCTGGCGGCGGGCTGCTGGGCGGACCGGGGGTGGGCGATTCGCTTGCCAGCGGCGGCGCGACCGGCGCCCGATCGACCGAGCCGGTGCCCCCGGCCTCGCGAGCCTGCCGTTCGGCCGGTGTGATCTGCGGCCCCGTGAAGAGCTGGCCCAGCGCGCCGAGGCCGCCGATGCCGCCCGCACCGACGATCACCACGCCGACCGCCGCGACCATGGCCACGGGCACGAGCACCGCGGCCATCCCGGCCCGCATGAGCTGGCGCAGCCATGCGCCGACGAGGTCCATGCGCCGATGATAGGCGCGCGCGACGCCACCGGGAGACGGTCGATCGCCGGCACGCTGCAGCTCGCCCTGCTCGGCCTGACGATCGTGCTGGCGGTCATCGGCGCCGTCGGCATCGCAGCGCTCTACGACGCCCGTCAGGACTACGAGGACGAGCTTGTCGAGGCCGCCGCGGTGGAGATCGCCGCCGCCAACCTCATGACCTCGGCCGTCGCGCTGGAGGCGAACCTCGCTCGCCCGCGCTCGCGCCGGGCGGCCAGGTTCGTCGCCGACGCGGCGCGCAGCTTCGATCGTGTCGCGGCGCGCGTGATCGAGCTTGCCGACGGCGACGCGGCCAGCCGCAGGCTGGTGGCGCCGGTCGCGCCGGCGCGGCGCACCGCGAGGGCGCTGGCGGAGCATCCGACGGTGGACGCCACCCGCACGCGCGCCACGGCCGAGCTGCTGAGGGTGGAGGACGCCGTGCAGCACCTGGCGACGCGCCAGCAGGCGCGGCGCGACGAAGCGCGCGAGCGCGCGACGAACCGCACGCGTTCGGCGCTGCTGGCGGTCGTCTTCGGCGCCGGCCTCGCGCTCTTCGGCGTGCTCGGCTTCCTCGCGCTGCTGATCCGCGCGATGCGCCGGCCGCTGGATGATCTCGTCGGGGCGACGCGGCGGATGTCCTCAGGCGACCTGAGCGCGCGTGTCGAGCCCACCGGCCCGCAAGAGCTCGAGGCGGTCGCCCGCGCCTTCAACGCGATGGGCGACGACCTCGCGACGGCCAGCGAGCGCGTCGAGGCTCAGCGCCAGCGCCTGGCCACCACGATCCAGAGCCTCGGCGATGGCCTGATCATCTGCGACAACAGCGACCGTGTGATCTCGCTGAACCCGCGCGCCATCGAGCTCCTGCCGGGACTGCGCGTCGGCTCGCTTGCCCACGGCCCCGGCAGCCCGCTGCCCCAGCTGTCCGACGCAGTCGCCGGCGAGGTCACCGTGCGCCGCGAGGATGACCTGACGCTCGCGGTGACGGCCGCGCGCCTCGCCGGCCCCGAGGGCGGCGTCGCCTGGACGCTGCGCGACATCACCGAGCGCGCGCGCCTCGAGCAGGCCAAGAGCGACTTCGTCGCGACGGCGTCACACGAGCTGCGCAGCCCGCTCACGTCGATCAAGGGCTTCATCGAGCTGCTGGACAGCACCGACAACGAGAACCTGACCGAGCGCCAGCGCGAGTTCATCCGCATCGTCCTGCAGTCCACCAACCGGCTCGTCGAGCTCGTCAACGACCTGCTCGACATCGCGCGCATCGAGGCCGGCCAGTTCGAGATCCATCCGCGCAGCGTCGACCTGCGCGAGACGGTCGAGGAGGTCGCCGCGCTGATGGCGCCGCGCGTGAAGGACAAGCGCCAGCACCTGGACGTGCAGATCTACGACCCGCGGCCGCCCGCGCTCGCCGACCCGGCGCGCGTGCGCCAGATCCTGACGAACCTCGTGACGAACGCCCACGTCTACACGCCCGAGGAGGGCACGCTGACGCTGAGCCTCGCGGGCGATGCGCAGGCGACGACGATCACGGTCGCAGACACCGGCCCGGGGATCGAGCCCGAGGAGGTGCGCCGGCTCTTCGATCGCTTCTTCCGCGGCTCCGCCGACGGTCGCAAGAGCGCCGGCACCGGGCTGGGGCTGGCGATCGTCAAGTCGCTCGTCGACCTGCACGGCGGCTCGATCGACGTCGACTCCGAGCCGGGCCGGGGCACCACCTTCACCGTCCGGCTGCCGTCGGCGACGGGCGCCGCGAGCCAGGCGCCGTCGAGGCCGCCGGCCGGCGGCGGGGCAGGCGGGGATGGCTCCCTCGGACCCGGCGCGCGCTGATCGTCGACGACGCCTCGGCGCTCGATGCGCTGTGCGTCGAGCATCACGGGGAGTCGGCCCCCACCGGAGCGGCGCGCGCGGGCGAGCAGCAGTTCGTCGAGGTCGCGCTCGTGCACGAGAGCATGGGCACGACACCGGCGTTCGTCGACGGAACCCCCTTACGGGGACGCCGCTACGGACGTTCGGTCATCGTGTGCTCGACCGAAGGCGACAGCGAAGCGGCGGCGGGCGTCGTCGGGATGCCGGTGTTCGGCCTGGCGCAGGCGGTGGCCGCGCTGCGATCGGCGCGCCGCGAACGCGCCGCGGATGGAGGAAGATGATGGCGGTGACCGCGGAGGGGCAGCTGCAGGAGCGCGTCCGGGAGCTCGAGGCCGAGCTGACCGAGCGTACGCGGCTGGCCGCAGAGAACGAGCGCCAGCTCGAGCGCTATGCGGCCGACCTGCGCGAGACGTTCAAGGAGGAGCGCTCCCGCGCGCAGGAGCTGCGCCGCTCGTACATGCTCACGGTGCGTGCGCTCGCCAGCGCCGTCGAGCGCGGCGTCGTACCGCCCGAACTGCGCGTCTCGCTCGAGGCGATGCTCGAGAAGTTCCACAACCACGAGGTGACCGTCCAGCGCTCCGCCAACGAGCAGGGCGTGCTCTTCGGCGGCGTCTCGCAGCACGACATCGCCGAGGAGCTGCGGCAGGCCGGCTTCGATGCGGCCAGTGACTTCAGCCCCGACGCCTATCAACACATGGCCGAGGGTGCTCCCGGTTTGTACATGTTCGGCCATGGCGCAAGCTTGAAGGATCCGTACGCGGCGCTCGAGCTTTACCACAGCCGTTACAGTGCATCGGTCGGCACGACCGCCGGCAACAACCGCTTCTCGCGCTATAAGAACCCCGAGTACGATAAGTTGCTCGATGAGATGGCGCCATTGTCGGCGGAGGACCCGAAGTTCAAGGAAAATGCCGTGAAGGCTCTGGAGATCTAC
>JAHWJM010000207.1 GCA_019348435.1 Actinomycetota bacterium | reverse complement strand
CATGGCCGAAGCGTAACCCCACCGCGCGGCGCTGTCAGGCCCCCGCGGGAGGCGGCGCGCGGGAGGCGTCATCCTCGCGTGGCGGCACCGCGGCGAGCCGCGCCCGCAGCCGCTCGCGCAGCTCGTCGGGCGCGAGGTCGACGTGCGTGCGGCGCTTGCGCGCTACGACGACGCCGGTCGCGGCGACCCCCGCGAACCCGGCGAGGCCGAGAAGCTTCCAGCGCGGCCGCATCGCCGCGTAGGTTACGCGCCGTGACGCCGCGCACGGATAGCTCACTGTCGCTGGACGAGGCGGTGGCGGCGGCGCAGACGGGCGATGTGTGGCTCTTTCGCGGGCGCTCGATCGCCGACCGCGCGATCCAGACCGTGACCAACAGCCCCGTCAACCACGTTGGCATGGTCGTGGCCATCGACGACCTGCCGCCGCTGCTGTGGCACGCCGAGCTCGGCCGCTCGCTGCCGGACGTCTGGACGGGGGAGCGCCAGCGCGGCGTGCAGCTGCACCGTCTCGACGAGGCGGCCATCACGTGGTCGCAGAAGTACGGCCAGCGCGGCTACGTGCGCCAGCTCACCGGCGGCACGATCGAGCGCCACCATGAGGATCGCCTCATGGAGGCCATCGAGCGCTTCGACGGCAAGTCCTTCCCGACGATGCTGAGCCTGGCCGGCCGCTGGATCACCGGCCGCGTGCGCCGCCGGCCGACAGCGCCGCTGGAGACGATCTACTGTGCCGAGCTCGTCGCGACGACCTACCAGCACATGGGCCTGCTGCCCGCCAAGCGCCCGGCGAGCTTCTACGACCCGGGCGCGTTCTGGAGCGGGGACCGGCTCGAGCTCGTGGCGCCGTTTCGGCTCGCTCCCGAGGTACGGGTGCGCTGAGGTTGCGTCAGACGACGGCGCCGCGCGCGGGCTCGGCGACCGCGCCCAACGGGACGGCGAAGACGACGTGCTGGCGGTGGACGGCGATGAACTCGTGCCGGCTGACCTCGTGATCGCCGTCGAGCTCGGTCACCGTCGCATCGGTGAGCGGGATGAAGTCGCGCTCCGGGGCGTTGAGCAGATCCGACAGGCGGCTGCGGTACCCGTCGCTGGCGAGGGTGGCGACGCCCACGATCCGGTGACGCGGGGTCTGGATGGAGATGCGCTCGAAGCGATGTTGCACACCAGCTCCTTCGGCAGTTTGCGCGCGATGCTCAAGCGTCGTCGCACATCCGTCCCTCGAGCGGGAGGATGGTGGTGTGAGCGAGACGGTGCAGACCTACCGCCGGCGGCGCCTGACGGCGGTCGTGGTGCTGGTGTGCCTCGTGCTGGCCTTCGTGCTGGCGCTGCGCGCCTGCGGCGGCAACGAGGCCGTGCTGGGGCTGGGCGCGGGCGGCGCGCAGCCGGCGACGGCAAGCGACGCCGCGCTGCCCGGCGGCGGGCGGCGCATCTTTCCGGACTACCGCGTCGTCGCCTTCTACGGCGCGCCGCAGGACAAGCAGCTCGGCGCGCTCGGGATCGGCAAGCCCGACGAGGCGGCCGCGCGGCTGCGGAAGGTCGCGCGCGCGTACGAGCGCAAGACGCGCCCCGTGCTGCCGGCCTTCGAGCTCATCGCGACGATCGCGGCCGATGCTCCCGGCGAGGACGGCATGTACCGCATGCACCAGCCCGACGAGGTCATCGCGCGCTATCTGCGCGCCGCCCGCCGGGCGAAGGCGCTGCTGATCCTCGACATCCAGCCCGGCCGCGCCGACTTCCTCAGCGAGACCCGTCGGCTCGAGCGCTGGCTGCGCGAACCCGACGTCGGCATCGCGCTCGATCCCGAGTGGCACGTCAAGGCCGGTGAAGTTCCTGGCCAGGCGCTCGGTTCGGTCACGGCGGCCGAGATCAACGCCGTCTCCGCGTACGTCTCGTCGTTCGTCAGCGACCACGACCTGCCCGACAAGCTCTTCGTCGTGCATCAGTTCACGAGCTCGATGATCGAGAACAAGGACGCAGTCCAGCAGCGCCTCGGGCTGGCGCTGACGATGAACGTCGACGGCTTCGGCGATCGTGCCAACAAGGTCTCCAAGTACGACCTGTTCACCTCGGAGCTGACGCGGTTTCACAACGGCTTCAAGCTCTTCTACGAGGAGGACACGAACCTCATGTCGCCGCGCCAGGTGCTCGCGTTGCGCCCGCCGCCGGACCTCGTCGTCTACGAGTGACGGCGGCTAGCCTTCAGTCGATGCGTCAGTACGACGACCAACAGCGCTCCCAGGTGGAGCGCATCGTCGGCCGGGACCTCGACGAGACGACCGGCCGGGGGAAGCCGCTTTCGAGCCGCGCGGCCCAGACCCAGCGCTCGATCGACGCGTACCTGAAGTCGGGCGTGCGGCCGCGCTGGATGGAGCGCATCGCCGACGTCGACGCCGGGATCGCCGGCGAGCGGCGGCGACTGGCCGTTGCCTACCGCGCCCTGCAGGGCGAGTGCGTCGGCGACCCGGAGCTGTTCGCCGCCCGCTGGCGCGAGCGGGCCCGCACGTGGCGCTTCGACGAGGATCTCAACGAGCTCATCGCGCAGCACAACGATTGGTATCCGGTCGAGCGCGACCTGCCGCTGAACCCGCGCACCGGCGACTACGTGCGCGTCGGCGGACGCTCCTACCGTCGTCCGGTCCTGGGGCCCGAGTGGGTGCTCGAGCAGTTTCCGCCCACGCTGCGCCGGCGCTGACTTCAGGTCGCCCGCAGGGCGATGACACGGGCCGCGGCGGGCGAGACAGCGGCTGGCGCTCCTGGTCGTCGCTGGACGTATGTCCGGTGATTCGTGCCCGGGGCCGGCGGGAACCACAATGGGTGGTGATGGTGCTCCTCCTCAACGCCGTCCTGTACGTGGTCGCGCTGAGCCTCTCGCTGGCCGTCCTCACGCCGATCCCCGAAGGGGCGTCGCCACGCGTCCGCAGCGCGCGCCGCCTGCTCGTATCGGCCGGCGGGCTCGCGATGAGCGTCGCGATCATGCTGTCGTTCATGGGGCGCTGGTTGGAGTCGGGCATCGCCGGCGGCGTGGCGATCGCGATCGTGGGCGCCTGCCTCTGGCTCGGCCTGACCTCGCGCTTCACACCGCGCGGCGAGGACGACGCCGACGGCCAGGACGGCGGCGGCGGGCCGCGCAAGCGCCCTGACCCGCCGGCGCCGCCGGAGCCCGCCGGCGGCCCGTCCGCGGACTCTTGGCTTGATTGGAGCGAGTTCGACCGCGCGCGCGCCGGGTGGGAGCGCGGACGCGAGCCGGTCGGCGCATAGCCGGCGACCGCCCCACGCCGGCGGCGCCGGCGGGCGGGCTCAGCCGCGCTCGGCCCGCGCCTTGAGCTCGGGCGGCCGCGCGTCGACGAGCGTCGCGCGCAGCTTGCCGATCCGCTCGGCGTTGAGGAGGAACTTCAGGACACCGCCGGGGTTGACGTCGAGCTGGTAGATCGCACCGGTGCGGCCGTCGCCGAGGTCCTCGAGCGTCCACGCGCCGGCCAGTGCCGACAGGTCGCCCGAGACGCGCTCGAACGACATCCGCGCCGGCGCGGCATATGAGCAGCGCAGGTTCATCCTGATCTTCGCGACCTTCGCGTCGAACTCGACCGCGCAGAGCACCGCGCGCCCCTCGTCATCGTTCTCGAGGATGTCCAGCGCGCCGAGCGTCGCCTGCCACTCCGGCCACGCAGCGACGTCCTGCACGATCGCCCACACCGCATCGCGCGGCGCACCGCGCATCGACGCAACCCCGACGTCCCCCGCCGCGCTCACCTCGGGCGTGCAGCTCGCCCTCCGCCAAGACTTCCTCAACGCCCTCCTCCACTCGCTCTGGAACGGCGGCCTGCTCGAAGGCACCGCGACGTTCGGCGGAATCTCTGCCGGCGTCAGCGCGAAGCTCCCGCCGGCGACGGCCACCTCGGCCGCGCCGTCGTGCGAGCCCGTCGAGCGCTACGGCGCCGGCCGCTGGCCGGGCCCCTGCTGGCGGCCGTTCGCCGCCACGAGCCCCTTCAACCGCGCGCTCCCCGACAACCCGCCGCTGGCGCCGAACTCGGCCGCGGTGATCAGGCGGCTGCTCTCGTGGGGCGATGCTCAGGACCTGCTCGCCGGGCACGCCGACACCGAGCACGACTACTACCACCCGGTCTACTACTCGAGCCCCGGCGACCCCGTCTACACCGTGCGCTGCGTCGAGTGGACGAGCTCCTGCGCCGTCGAGGGCGACCGCGTGCGGATCCCCAGCGCCGCTCGCGCCGCCGGCGGCGGCGACGGACACCTGGCGGTGATCGACCAGGAGACCGGCTGGGAGCACGACTTCTGGCAGGTGCGCTCGAAGCCCGGCGGCGGCGGGACGCTCGTCGTCAGCCACGGCGGCAAGACGCGCATCGACGGCGACGGACGCGGCTCGAACGCGACCGCGGCCTGGTTCGCGCTCAGCGCCGGCATCATCCGTGGCGTCGAGATGCAGGCCGGGCGCATCGAGCACGCTCTGTTCTCGGCCATCAAGTGCACCGCGGGCAACTCCGTCGCCCCCGCCGAGCCGGGGACCAGCGCGGCGGCGTGCTCGACGTTCGGGCTCTCCAACACGAACGCCCCGCCGCTCGGCGCGCGCATCCAGCTCGACATGAGCGACGCCGAGATCGACGCGCTCGCCGTTCCAGCCTGGAAGAAGACGATCCTCCGGGCGCTGGCCGAGTACGGCCTGATCGTCGGTGACACCAACGGCGGCAACGCCGCCTGGGGCATCCAGGGCGAATCGGGGTCGAGCTACACGAGCTTCGGTAGGACCGACCCCTGGAGGAGCTTCGCGGAGAGCATCGACGCGCCGCGGTACGACGGCGGGTACGCGCTCGACATCGCCGCCGGCGTCGACTGGACGCGCCTGCGCGTGATCGCGCCCTGCGTCTCCGAGGGAAGCTGCTAGTGGGCCGCTAGCCCCGGGCGCCGCCGGCGCGCGCGAGCAGGCCGGCCGGCACGGCACGGGCGACGCGCGCGAGCGCCGGGTTCCAGATGCGGAATCGAAGGGACGCCAGCCCCGGCAGAACCGGAGCCAGATCGACGGCTCCTCCGCGGACCGCATGATCCAGCAGCCGCCCGGCGGCTCTCTTGCCGACGCGCCATAGTTCCGCGCACCTCTGGAACGTCTCGCCGTAGCCGAACGGCATTCCTTCAATCCACCGCCCGTCGATGCCGACAACGGCGCGACGTGCGTCGGGCGCGGTGTTCTCCCATGACCACTCTCCGACCTGCTTGAAGAAAAACGCCACGCCCTGCTCCCCGCAGAAGTCGCGGGCGGCGCGGAACCAGGCGGGATGGGCCGGCCGAGCCCCCGCACCGCTCTCGCCGCCGGCGATGAGCCAGTCGATGGCGCCATTCCCCACCGCCGCCCAGTCC
>JAHWJM010000206.1 GCA_019348435.1 Actinomycetota bacterium | reverse complement strand
ACCCCGTCGAGCGGCTCGACCTCGTCACCGAGAGCATCGCGCGCCAGGTGCTCGAGCACGAGGCCGAGCTCCGCGCGATGCTGCGCCTGTCGCTCGAACCCGACGTGACGCCGGAACGCCTGCCGCTGCGCCAAGGACGCGCGCTTGGCTGGATCGAAGACGCGCTGTCACCGTTGCAGCAACGGATCCCCGAGCGCGATCTCCGACGGCTCGCGCTGGCCATCCGCGCGACCATCGGGATCGAACCGCTCGTCTGGCTGACCGACGTAGGCGGACTATCTGGTGAGCAGGCCTGCGACGTCATGCGCTCTTCGGCGCGCGCGGTGCTGCAAGCGAAGCTGACGGAGGCGGCCGCGGACGGCGCAGTCACCTGATGACGCTCGCCGCGCGATAGGGCTCACGTGCACCTGGCGGCGAGCACGACTGACAGCGGCGAGACGGACGTGCGCCGTCTCGCAGCTACACCGCGGCCCACTCGATTGGCGGGCCACCTTCAGCTGGCCGGCGACGGGCTGACGCTGGGAGGTAGCTCGGCTGCCGCCCGGAGGCGCGCTGCACACCGATCGCCACGAACAGCCCGACGCCTACCTGGTCCTCGATGGCACCGGGGTCACGGTCGACGGCTCAGCGCGAGCGATCGGCCAGGGCATGCGGTGTTCATTCCGGGCAACGCGCACGATTCCGTCGAGGCGACCGGCGAGACGGACGTGCGGTTGGCGTACGTCCTCGCCGCCGACGCGCCTGACGCGACATCGGTCATCACACGGGGTCTGTGGACCAGCTGAGGTCCATGTCCCGCCGGTTCGACGACGTCGAGTACGTCTTCAGCGAGTAGCCGGCACGTCGGCCCGTGGGCAACAGGCTGCGCTCGTGCACGCGTCTTTTCGTTGTGGGCCGCGTGCTCTCGCTCCACCTGAGAAGCAGTCGCGTCGACCCGAGGGTCAGCCTGTAAGCCGGTCGTCCGCGGATGACGCCAGCGTCTGCGCTCGAGCCCGTGGCCGATGTCGTCGCGGTCCGCGCGGGAACCGCAATCGGGACGGCCAACCGCGCCGGCCGCGGCGCCTGAAGCTCGATCTGCTAGACGGAACTGGCCGCTCCGCGCGCGCGGGGATCCTGTGTGCGTCAGGTCGAGCCGAGGGCCCGCGGGAGGTCGCGCCGAGAACGGATGCCGAGCTTGCGGTAGACCGCCGAGAGGTGCATCTCGACCGTCTTGATCGTCACGAACAGGGCCTGCGCGATCTCCTTGTTGGTCGCGCCGTCCGCCGCGAGCGCAGCGATCCGTCGCTCGCTCGCGGTCAGCTCGTCACCGCCAGCGGCGGGCAGGCGCTCGACGTGGAGCCCTGTTGCGGCGAGCTCGCTGCGGGCGCGCTCGACGTCGGGCGTCGCGCCGCACGCGAGCGCCAGCTCGTGGCCGCCCAGCAGCGGCTCACGCGCATCGCTGCGAGCGCCGCGGCGGCGAAGGAGCGCGCCGAGGTCGATGAGCGCGCGCGCGTGCTCGAGGCGGGCCGGCGACGCCGCCAGCGCCTCGATGGCCCGCATGAGCTCGCCTGCGTCCTGGGCCAGCCACCCATGCACCCGTAGCGCCGAGCCGGCCGCCGAGCCGGCGCCGAAGCGCTTCGCCAGCTCGACGGCGGCGCGTGCGTCGGCCAGCGCCTCATCGACGGCGCCGGTGGCGTGGAGCAGCTCGGCCGTGCGCAGTCGCGTCGCGAGCCAGTTCACGCTGCGCTTCGCGTGCTCGCCGACGCGACAGTCGAGCTCGCGGAGGTCCTCGAGAGCACCGGCCGCGTCGCCCCGTGCCTCGCGGATCCGCGATCGCGCGTGAAGCAGCTGGTGCAGCGCGCGGTGACGGGGGACGTCGTCGCCGAGACCGGCGTTCGCCCACGCGGCGGCCGCGTCCGCGACTCGTCCCTGGTCGACGAGCGACTCGACCAGCACGGCAATCCCGATCAACGTCCACCACTGCGCGCCGATGGCGGCCTCCGTCGCCGCCAGCGCCCGCTCCTCCGCGCGGACCAGGTCACCGCGCATCCACGCCACGCGCCCTCGCCACCCGTTGGCCAGCGCGAAGCTGCTCAGGCGCCCGCCCGCTCGCGCGTGCTCGATGACGCGCTGCGCGAGGGCGTCGGCCTCCTCGTGGCGATCGACCGCGGCCAGCCCGATCATGACCGGGACGAACCACGTCGTCCGCTCGAGCGCCTCATGCCGCAGCGCGCCGTCGAGCAGCCTCGTCACGACATCTGCAGGCTCGCCGTTCTGCAGCGCGTCGCGCGCGAGATGAGCGAGCACCATCGACTCGGTCGCGGTCGCGCCTTCAGGACCGAGCGCAGCGGCCTCGAGCGCGTTCGCGCGATGGCGATCGAAGTCGGCCCACACCGCCGCCAGGCGCGCGTTGACGAGTTGCATCGCCGCCTCGCGATCGCCGGCGGGCGCCTGGACCCGCGCGAGCAGCGCGAGCGCCGGCTCGACGCGCGCGGCATCGAGCGCCGCGGCATGCCCGGCACGAATCGCCGCCGCCCGCCGCTCCGCGTCGTCGCCCGCGAGCCCGGCAGCGGCGATGAAGTGGTCCGCGGCGCTGCCCCGCCCGAGCGCCCATTCCGACTCGCCGAGCGCGAGCAGCGCACGATGGCGCTGCGCACGATCCAGCGGCTCGGCCAGCGCGCGCACCAGCACGAGCGCCGCCGACGTGTGGGCGCCACGGCGGGCCGCGCGGTCGGCGGCGGCAAGCAGCGATAGGGCGTCGCGCGGCTCCCCGCGGGGCTCGATGCGCAGGAGATGGGCGGCCAGGCGCTCGGGATCGGCTCCACGGGCGCCCAGCAGATCGATCGCGGCCGCGTGCCCGCCAGCCTGCTCACCCGCACGCATGCTCCCAAGCACGGCGCCGCGCAGCAGCGCGTGACGGAACCGCAGCGGGCGCACGTCGGCAAGCACCCCGGCGTGCTCCAGCGCGTCGGCGGCGCACTCGGCCGCATGTGGCGGCAGCGAAGCAAGCTCGGCCGCGAGCGCGACCGGCGCGTCGTCGCCAAGGATCGCGACGGCGCGAGCAAGCGCGCGGGCATCGGCGTCGAGACGTGCGACGACGGCGCGCGCGAGACCGTCCGGCTGCAGCGTCGCGATCCGCGGCGCCTGATCGGCCACCGGCGCGATGCCCTCTGCGAGCAGCGCCTGCGCGAGCTGATCGAGCAGGAACGGATTTCCTCCGCTCGCGGCGTGCGCGGCCGCGGAGAACTGCGGGTGCGGCGTCGTACCGAGGCGACCGGCGAGCAGCCGCGCCGCACCCTCGGGCCCGAGAGCACCGACTGCGAGGGTCTCAACGGCGACGTCCGCGAGCAGGCGGGCCACGGGGCTGCCCTCCGCCGGAGGACGCGTCGCCACGACGACGCCCACACGCATGCTCTCGAGCCGCACCGCGAGGAAGCGCAGGAACGCCAACGACTCGGCATCGGCCCAGTGCAGGTCGTCGACGGCGAGCAGCAGCGGCGCCTGGTCGGCGAGTTCCGCGACGAGCCAGTACAGGCCGTGCAGCATCCCCTCGCTCACGCTGGGCTTGATCGCCCCGGCGCCACCGATCGCGGCCGCCGCGAGCGCGGCGCCCCCGGCGAAGAGCTCCTTGCGGCCGGCGACCGCGGGTTCGAGCGCCTGCCGGACCACCCCGAACGCGAACTCGCTCTCGAGGTCGCTGCCGCGCGCCGACAGCACGCGGAGGCCCTGCGCTGCGGCCCATCGCCGGGCAGCTTTGAAGAGGCTCGTCTTGCCGATGCCCGCCTCGCCCTGGATCGCGAGAAACGTTTCGTGGCCGTCGCCGATGCCGCCGATGCGAGCCTCGATCAGCGCGAGCTCGGACTCCCGCTCGATCAGTTCCCCCCTCGCCACCCTCATCCGCTCAGACCGTACGCCAATCCCAGGGTCGATCCCAGGGTCACGCCCGTAGCGACGCACCCGGCCGCGGGCCGAGGATACGGGCCATGACCAACACCACCACACACACCACCACCGAGTCCAACACCCAGACCGCGCTGCGGTTCCTGGAGCTCATCTGCAACGCGGACACCGGCCCCGCCGTCGAGGACGTCGTCCACCCCGACTACGTCAACCACCACATGAGCTTGCGCGGTCACGACGGCTTCCGCGAGATCGTCGAGAGGGTCAACACGACCTTCGCCGACGTCAAGCAGGAGCCCCTCGACGTGATCGCCAGCGAAGACCGTGTGGTCGCACGCACGCGCATGACGGCCCTGCACGTCGGCGACTACCAGGGCATCGCCCCGACCAATCGCACCATCGAGATGAGCCAGGTCCACATCTGGCGGATCGAGGACGGCCGCGTGATCGAGCACTGGCCGCAGCTCGACCAAGCCGGTGCGATGCGCCAGATGGGCGCGCTGTGACGCAGAACGTAGAACCGCAACTCCCTCCAGGCCCACTCATCGACGAACAGCTCGCGCGCCGCAACAGCGTCCACAGAGCCCCGCAGGAGACCAGCATGAGCACTTCCACGAACCACCGCATGTTCAGGAGGACGACCGGCTAAGAGGACAGAATGCAGATGTACCGGCAAAGCGTGCTCTGACAACTGTGGCCGTGACGCTCTTGGCCGCTGCGACACCGGCGGGTGCAGCCGGGCCGCCCGAGAAGACGTGCCCACCTGGCTTCAACCTGGGTGCCCTTTCGCTTGAGCAGCGGCTGCAACTGCCGAAGGTCCAGGCCGCGCTCGAGGACGGCATCGTCACCCTTGAGCAGATCAAGGCCGGGGCGGCTGCCATAGACAAGAATGGAAACGGATTGCTCTGCGTTCAGGACATTCCGCAGGCGAACAACGCCGCGCCAGCCGCCGGCTTCGAGTACTTCTACAACCTCTCAGACGACAACGCGGCAGCTCGGCGATAGGACACGACGCTCCTTCGTCGGTGCGGATGAGGCTGCTGGTTCGAGTTCTCTGAGAGCGCTGTCGCGCTCCCTCCGGGGTCTTGAAAAGGGGTGCCTCAGCGGGACACCTACGGGATCCCGGCCCGAACTTGCCTTCAGGCGTGTCGCGGGCCACTGAAGCCTTCCGCCCGCAGCGCCGTGTCCGCGTCTGGGAAGGGTTTGAAGCGCGCGATCCGATCGTTGCGGAACGTGAACGCCGCGGCACCGTCGTCCTGTCGCTCAACGACCGCGTCGTCCTCATCGACGGAGCGCCACTCGACGGGTCCGACCGAAACGGCGGTGTCGCCTTTGAACCTGTACGTCTGCGGCCCGACATAGAGCCGCACGCCGAACGTCTGCCTTGCAACCAGATCGCGCAGTGCCGAGAGCCCTTGCCGCACACCCAGCGGCGTCACCAGCTCGATCTTGTCGTCTGCGAGCCGCGATAGCGCATCGGCATCACAAGCGTTCCATGCCGCCCGCCAAGCCTCTAGGACATCGGC
>JAHWJM010000205.1 GCA_019348435.1 Actinomycetota bacterium | reverse complement strand
GCGCTCGACGCACCCGCACCCGATCGCGCGGCTGCACCCACGCCCTCGGCCGCTGCTATCGCACCCGCCCCCGGGCAGTCACGGGTATACGCGCCCACGCCCGAGCGCGACGCGGCACTGCTGCGCTCGGCCAGGGCAACGACACAGACTGCGATCGCTGCCGGCGCTCGTGGCGCTGGCGCTGCCGCGCTCTCACGAGCACAGCTGCAGCGCACCGCCGCAGCGCCACCATCGATCGCCGCGCGCGAACGAGCAGAGACCGCCGCCACCGCTAAGCGCACCGCAGCCCGCGACAACCGACCAACAGCTGCACCGGGTGATCGCGCCGCCGAACGCCCGCAGACCGCACCTCGTGATGGCGGCACCGAACGCGCGCAGACGGCGAGCCCTGCGCCCGCGACGCCTCGCGCGCCGAGCACACCGATGCCACCGCTCGCTCCCGCCACCGCTGAGCCCGCCACAGGCGGGACGGACACGTCAGCGGGCGACGGCGTCGCACCGTTACGCCCACGCTGAGCAGCCTGCTCGACGATCCGCCTCGTCAAGGTCGCGCGCGGCAGGACGCCGTCAGGACGAAGGCCCCAGCTGCCGTCTAACCGTCGGCAACGCAGCTGACGCGCATCTCATCGTCGGATAGCTCCTTACGTTTCGCTTCTGGTCGCGTTGTTGTCACAGAAGCGCTCAACGACAACGGCAAACCCGTCGCGAGGCGGGGGCGCAAAGCCCGGGACCTGCACCTGCAGGGCGTCCGGCTACCGAAGGAGCACACCATGCACAAGACGATCTCTCGCAGCACCGCGCTGGCCGCCATTCTCGCAGTCGGCGCGATCAGCGCCCCGGCGCTCGCCGCCGGTCCGCCCTCGAGCACGCCGACCAGCACGAGCAACCCCGGGACGGCGTACGTGCCGGCCGGCACCCCGAACGGCACGACCAACCCCGGCACGAGCCGTCGCCCGTCGATGCCGGGCGCGAGCGCCAGCGCGAAGGCCAAGGGCCGTGCGTATGGCAAGTACTGCGCCGATCAGTCCAAGAAGCGCGTCGAGGGCGAGAAGGGCAGCGCGTTCAGCCGCTGCGTGACGGCGATGGCCAAGCTCGCCAGCGAGCAGAGCCGCTCACCGCGCAACGCCTGCAAGACCGAGTCCAAGAAGCGCGTCGAGGGCGAGAAGGGCAGCTCGTTCAGCCGCTGCGTCAGCGCCGGCGCGAAGCTCCTGAAGAACCAGGCCGCGGCCGACCAGCCGACCGGCTGACAGCGAACACCGAACGGCCCCTCGGGCCCCGCCACAGGCGGGGCCCGGCCTGCGGCACGAACGCTCTCCCCGCATGGTGCGCGGTGGCGCGAGTACGCATCCGCCGTTCGAAATCGCGAGAAACCGATGTCACCTTCATCGCGCTGCGCGGTGGCGTTCGTCGCCGCCGCAGCATTGGCGCTCATCCCCAGCGCCGTGTCGGCCGCCGCGCTGCCCACGCTCGCCCCCCCAGCAGATCCAGTCGCCGCGCCGGTCAGCGCCGACCCGCTCGGTCACGTGCGCGGCACGCTTGTGATGGTTCATGCGGGCGGCTGGGCCGGGCACGACGCGGCGGCTCAGCAGCAGCTGATGGAGCGCCCCGGTTCGTTCTTCGTGCAGCGCGGCTGGCGGGTCGTCTCGATCGACTACCACGAGGGCACGCAGGGCCTGCAGGACGTTCTCGACGCTGCCGGCGGCGAACTCGTGCGCCGCAGCAGCGACGGCCCCTTGTGCGTCTATGGCGAGTCGGCAGGCGCGCATCTCGCGCTCGTCGCGGCGGCGCGGCTGCGCGCGATCGACTGTGTCATCGGCGTCGGCACGCCAACCGACCTGCCGCTGTATCAGAGCGAGGCGGCGGGGAGTCCCGACCAGCTGGTCAAGCTCGTCGCAAGCCAGGCGACACGATTCTTCGGAACGACGCTCCCCGAGCTCGCCCGCTGGAGTCCGGTGACGCTCGCACCGGCGATCCACGCTGACCTGATGCTCCTACATGAACGCGACGACCCGATGGTCTCAGCGCTGCACGCCTCGCGGATGCAGGCCGCACGTCCGACGGTCGAGGTCGTCGCGCTGGAGCCGGGCGATCCGTCGATGCCGTTCATCCATGGCACGGTCTCGGCCGCCGGACGCGCCGCTTATGACGCCGCACTCGGAGCGTTCGGCGATCGGGCGATCGGCGATCGCAGGTCGGAGCGCGCGGCCGCTCGTACGCGCTGCGTGCGGGTCGGTCGCTCGCTTCAGGACGTCGGGCTGCGAAGGCTGCGCGACGCGTTGCGCTGCCTGGCGCGCCGGCGACCTTCGAAGGATCGAGCGCAGTCCGCGCGCTGGCGGCGCACACAGATCTCGCTGCGCGGCGAGCTCAACGCCGCGCGCATCTGGGCAAGGCTGCGCGCCACCAAGAGCGGCACGAGAGCGCTGTCGGCGCTCGCCTCCGGCCGCGCGACCGTCGTCGTCCGGACAGCGCAGCGATCACGGGTCGTCCTGCGCTCGACGAAGTTGGGGGGCACCACGCGATGAGCGCGATGCAGCCTCATCTGCCCCCGCGAGCTGCGGGCACCCCGCCGACGACGGGGCGACGGCGATACGTCGAACCGGGGGGGCGCCGCCGTCGCATCGCCTGCGGGCTGCTGCTCGTCGCCGGGCTCGCGCTCGGAGGGGCCGCGGACGCGCGGCCGGCCGCCGAGGCGGACGCGACGACGGCTGCCGGCCGCTACATCGTGCTCTACGACACGAGCGTCCAAGACGCCGACGCAGCGACCACGCGCCGCGAGCGAGCGCAGGGCTTTCGGGCTCGTCTGCGTTACTCGAGTGCCGTGAAGGGCTTCGCAGCACGGCTGACCGCCGAGCAGGCCGACAGGCTGCGCGCGGACCCCAGCGTCGCGTCCGTCTCCGAGGACCGCGTCGTGACTGCGGCCGCAGCTGTGCCGTTGGCGCCGGGCGAGCCGCTGCCGCCGACCGGCGTGCGCCGCATCGAGGCCGCGACGTCGGCGACCGCGCGGGAGCACAGCAGCGTCAACGTCGCGGTGATCGACAGCGGGATCGACCTCGACCACCCCGACCTCGACGCCGTCGACGGGCGCAACTGCCTGCTGCCGACGGCGCCGGCGGACGACGACAACGGCCACGGCACGCACGTCGCGGGCACGATCGCCGCACGCAACGACGGCGCCGGCGTCGTCGGCGTCGCCCCCGGCACGAGCGTCTTCGCCGTCAAGGTGCTCGATGGCGAGGGTTCCGGAACGACGTCGCAGGTCATATGCGGGATCGACTGGGTCACCGGCACGCTGACCGACGCGATCGCCGGCAACGACGTTCGCGTCGCGAACATGAGCCTCGGCGCGAGCGGGTCAGCCGTGCGCTCGTGCGCGACGACCACCGACCCGATGCACAAGGCGATCTGCGCCTCGACGGCGGCCGGCATCACGTACGTCGCGGCGGCCGGCAACAGCGGCTGGGACTTCGACGAACCCACGGAGCCCGACGTGCCCGCGGCGTACCCGCAGGTGCTGACGGTGACCGCCATGTCAGACAGCGACGGGCGTCCCGGCGGTCTCGGGCCCAGCTGCTCCTCCGCCGACGACACCTATGCCGGCTACTCGAACTTCGCGCTCACCAGTGCAGGCTCCGCGCACACCGTCGCCGCGCCCGGCAGCTGCATCCGCTCGACCTGGCCGGGCGGGGGGTACGGCACCGCGTCGGGGACGAGCATGGCCGCGCCGCACGTCGCCGGCGCAGTCGCTCTGTGCCTGGGCGAGGCAGGCGCGCGCGGTCCCTGCGCAGACCTCACCCCCGCCGAGATCATCAGCAGGATGCGCGCCGACGCCCAGTCACGCAGCACGACGGACGCCGGCTACGGCTTCGGCGGCGACCCGCTGCGCCCGGCGGGCTCGCGCTACTTCGGACACCTCCTCGCGCCGCACACGCTGCCCGCGGTCACCCTGACCGAGCCCGCGGACGCCAGCACGACCGCGGATCTCACCCCGACGTTCTCCGGGCGCGCCGGCGACGCCGACGGCGACGCGCTGCTCGTCGAGGTCGACATCTTCGCCGGCTCGACCGCCGACGGGTCAGCCGTGCGCCAGCTCAGCGCCACGCGCAGCGCGGATGCGTGGGTGGCGACACCGTCCGACGAGCTGGCGCTGAGCGCCGGTACCTACACCGCGCGCGCACGTCAGCGCGCGGCCAACGGCGACCAGGCGACAAGCGCACCGCAGACGTTCACCATCACGGCCCCGCCCTCCCCCGTCGCGACGGACGAGCCGGCCGCGCCGACCAGCGGCGAGTCGGCGCCCGCGCCGCTCGCGCCCGTCACCGAGCCGCCGCCCCCGCAGGCGCCCGTCCCGCACGCGCTGGCCAAAGACGCAGCGAAGCTTCAGGTCCAGCGCGCGCGAGTGAGCGACACCCGGCGCACGCTCGAGGTTCTGGCGCCGATCACCAGGCGCGCGAGCGGCGCGATCACGGTCACCTTCCATGCCGGCGGAATGCGCACGAGGTTCAGGCACACGATCCGATCCGGCAGCGACCGTCTGCGCATCGTGCGCACGATCTCCCGCGCGCAGGCGCGAGCGGGAACCGGGATCGTGACCCTGCGTTATGGCGGCAACGACCGCACACGCCCGCAGGAGGTCAGACTGCGCGCGGCCTCGCGCAGCGCACGCCTCGTGGCGCAGCGCCCGGGTCTCAGCGGCGGGCGCCTGACCGCGTCGGGCACCGTCTCGTCGCAGGCGCGCGGCGTCGTACGCGTGCAGCTGGACTGGTCACGCGGCGGTCACGGACGTCGCCACGACGCGAGCGCGCGGATCCGCAACGGCCGCTGGCAGCTTGCCGCTCCGCTCCCCGCCGACGTCCTGCGCGACATCGCCGCCCGCGACGGCACGCTGCACTCCTACGTCCTGTTCACCGGCTATCGCCCGCAACGAATCCGGGGAGAGATGCGCTCCTACGAAGTGCTCGGCGCCCCCTGACCCGTCGCACGCCGACGCCGCGAGGTATCTCTTGGTCACGATCACGCACGAGCGGCTCTCCGTCCGCACGGCCTGACGCGGCGGCCGCGGCGGCGAGCGCGCGCCGGCCGCTGTTCGTCCTGCGCAGCTTCGCCCAGACGCGCGCGGCGCTGACCTCGCCCTGCACCCTGAACGACGTCCTCTTCGAGCGCGCGGATCGGGCGGGGAGGGTCTTGTCCTTGCGCGCGAGGCAGCGCAGCGCGCCGCGCACCTTGTCCCCTTGAGATCTCGCGGACGTTGCGGTTGGCGCTCTTGCAGCGCGTCTGGCGGGCCTTGAACTCGGCAGGATGGGATGCGCCGGGCGGCCGCACGCCCAGCAACAGCAGAAGCGCGACAAGCGCGTTGGCGGGCGAGGTGAGAATGCATGGTGCCCTGACGCCCCCTGCAAAGTAATCAGAAACCGCACGCCG